>VBAF01000289.1:0-6697 GCA_005884705.1 Alphaproteobacteria bacterium | reverse complement strand
GGCATGCCCGAGATGCTCGATCCGACGTCGCGCATCACGACGCTGTGCCGCGAACGCAACATCGTCGTCGGCCTCATGACCGACGCGCGCTTCTCCGGCGGCTCGGTCGGCCTGGTGATCGGCCATGTCGGGCCGGAAGCGGCGCTCGGCGGCCCGATCGCCCTGATCGAGGAGGGCGACGAGATCGTGGCCGACCTCAACAAGGACGAGCTCAACTGCACGGCGCTGGCCGACCCGACGACCCGCGCCCGCCGTCAGGCGGCGTGGGACAAGGTGGTCGCCGACAACGGCGGCATCCATCCCAACTGCGGCGTGGCGGACACCCGGCTGCTGCGGCGCGCACGCCTCACCGCCGTGCCGGCGACGCGCGGCGGCGGCCTGCATCCCAACCGCGAGGTCTGGGTGCGCGACCCGCGGCCGGCCAAGCGGTCCGGCTTCGTGCTGCGCAAAAGGCCGAGGCGATCGCACGGGAGGAGTACCGGCGCGCGCACGTGCCGCTCTACAACGACCAGAAGCTGAAGCTCGGCGTGTTCGGCGCCAATTGCAGCTACGGGGTCAACATCAGCCACGCGCCGACCACCTACAAGGTGACTTGGGAACACACCTCCGAGATCGTCAGGCGGGCCGACGCCATGGGCTTCGAGCTCGCCCTGCCGGTGGCGCGCTGGCGCGGCTTCGGCGGCACCACCGACTTCAACGGTGAGTCGTTCGAGACCTACACCTGGGCGGCGGGGCTTGCTCAGGCGACCAAGAACATCATGGTCGCCGCGACCAGCCACGTGCCCACGGTGCATCCGATCGTCGCCGCCAAGCAGGCGACGACCATCGACCATATTTCCAATGGCCGCTTTGCCCTCAACCTGGTGATGGGCTGGTTCACGCCCGAGATGGAGATGTTCCAGGGCAGCCAGCGGGCGCACGACGATCGCTACCGCTACGGCGCCGAGTGGCTCGGCGTCGTCAAGCGGCTGTGGACCGACGAGGCGCCGTTCGATTTCGAGTCGGCGGATTTCCACATCAGGCAGGCACAGGCCCATCCCAAGCCGATCCAGAAGCCCTACCCGGTGCTGATCAACGCCGGCCATTCGCCGGCCGCCACGGAGTTCTCGGCGCGCGAGGTCGACTTCAGCTTCGTCGGCAACGACAGTATCGACCAGGTCAGGGAAGTGGCGGCCCGGGTCCGCGGGCTGGCGCGCACGAAGTATCAGCGGGACATCGGTGTCTGCACCTCGGCGCTCGTCGTCTGCCGCGAGACCGAGGCCGAGGCGCGCCGGGTCTATCGCAGCATCATCGAGCAGGGCGACTGGGTGGCGGCGGACAATCTCATGAAGGTGCTGGGCATCGAGAGCCAGTCGTTCAACGACCGCATCCAGAAGTATCGCGAGCGCCTGGTCGCGGGCTGGGGCACCAACCCGATCATCGGCACGCCCGAGCAGGTCACCGACCAGCTCGCCCAGATGTCGGCGGCCGGCCTCGACGGCGTGGTGTTCGGCTTCCTCGACTACAACGAGGAACTCAAATATTTCGACAGCGCCGTGATGCCACTGCTGCGCCAGGCGGGGCTTCGCAAGTAGACTCTGCCGGTACGCATCCGCGTCCTTCCACTTCCGTGGATTGCATATGTTTCGCAACTGAAATCTTCAGCCGCGACATATGCACCGACCACCTCTTAAGAAGGGTGCTCGGTGCTATATACTCTGGCGTCTGATCGCGGGGGCGAACAGCATGGTTGCACAGCTCACCAAGAGCGAACGTCAGGTCGCCTTGGTCATTCTTCTTGCCCTGACCATCGTTGGATTGATCTTCGCCGGCGCCGGCAAGGACGATCCGATCGGCGTGCACGGCTTCCTGATCATGGCGTGCGCCATCGCCGCCATCTTCGCCGTGATCTCGGCCTCCGCCGAGCCCGAGCCGTCGCCTGAGCGGCTCGACACCTACTACGACGATCCGAGCAAGATCGGCATCGTGCTCGCCATGGCGTGGGCGGCGGTCGGCATGTTGGTCGGTTTCTGGGTGGCTTTGCTGCTCGCCTTTCCAGACCTGACCTTCGACGCCGGCTGGGCGAGCTTCGGCCGGCTCCGTCCGGTGCACACCTCCGGCGTGATCTTCGGCTTCGGCGGCAATGCACTGATCGCGACGTCGTTCTACGTGATGCAGCGCACCTCGCGGGCGCGCCTGCCCGACCAGCTCAGCCCGCTGTTCGTGCTGTTCGGCTACAACCTGTTCTGCCTGCTCGCCGCCACCGGCTACCTGATGGGCATCACCCAGTCGAAGGAGTACGCCGAGCCCGAATGGTACGCCGACATCTGGCTGGTCATCGTCTGGGTGACCTACCTGGTGCTCTACCTGCGCACCCTCGCGCGCCGCCAGGAGCCGCACATCTACGTCGCCAACTGGTACTACCTGGCCTTCGTGCTGGTGGTGGCGATGCTGCACATCGTCAACAACCTCGCCGTCCCGGTCGGCCTCGGCAGCGCCAAGAGCTACTCGCTGTTCTCCGGCGTGCAGGATGCGATGACCCAGTGGTGGTACGGCCACAACGCGGTCGCGTTCTTCCTGACCGCGGGCTTCCTCGGCATGATGTACTACTACCTGCCCAAGCGCGCCGGCCGGCCGCTCTTCTCTTACCGCATGTCGATCATCAGCTTCTGGGGGATCACCTTCCTCTACATGTGGGCCGGCTCGCATCACCTGCACTACACCGCGCTGCCGCAATGGGTACAGACGCTCGGCATGACCTTCTCGGTGATGTTGCTGGTGCCGTCGTGGTCGGCCGCGGCCAACGCCCTGCTCACCCTGAACGGCGCCTGGCACAAGGTGCGCGACGATGCGACCTTGCGCTTCATGATGGTCGCCGCCGTGTTCTATGGCCTGACCACCTTCGAAGGCTCGTTCCTCGCCATCCGCCCGGTCAACGCGCTGTCGCACTACACCGACTGGACGGTCGGCCACGTCCACGCCGGCGCGCTCGGCTGGGTGGCGATGATCACCTTCGGCGCGATCTACGCCTCGGTGCCGTGGTTGTGGAAGCGCGACGCCATGTATTCGGCGCGCCTGGTCGAGGTCCACTTCTGGTTCGCCGTCACCGGCACCATCATCTATGTCATCTCGATGTGGAATTCCGGCATCATCCAGGGGCTGATGTGGCGGACCTACACGCCCGAGGGCACGCTGGCCTATTCCTTCGTCGATTCGCTGATCGAGATGCACCCCTACTACATCGCGCGCGCGATCGGCGGCCTGTTCTTCCTGATCGGCACCCTGGTCGGCTGTTACAACATCTGGATGACGGTGCGCGGCGAAGCGCTGCCCGCCGCCACCGAGCCCGCCGGCGACATTCCCGCGCCGGCGATCGCTGCGCGCCAGCCCGCGGAGTGATCGGCATGTTCGGCCTCCACTACAAGCTCGAGCGCAAGTCGATCGGCCTCGCCCTGGCCATCATCGGCATCGGCAGCATCGGCGGCCTGGTCGAGATCGCGCCGTTGTTCACCATCGACCAGACTGTCGAGGACGCGCCGGGTATGCGGGTCTACACCCCGCTCGAGCTGGCCGGCCGCAACATCTACGTGCGCGAGGGTTGCTACGCCTGCCATTCGCAGATGATCCGCACGCTGCGCGACGAGGTCGAGCGCTACGGCCCCTACTCGCTGGCCGTCGAATCGAAATACGACCATCCGATGCTGTGGGGCTCCAAGCGGACCGGACCCGACCTCGCCCGCATCGGCGGCAAGTATTCCGACCAATGGCACGTCGCGCACTTCGTCAATCCGCGCGAGATCGTGCCGCCGTCGGTCATGCCGTCCTACGCGCGCCTGCTGCGCAACCCGCTGCGTACCGACGACCTCGGCCGCCACCTGCGCGCCATGCGCGCCGTCGGCGTGCCCTACACCGACGACATGATCGCCAACGCCACCGCCGACGCGATCGGCCAGGCGACACCCGGCGGCGAGGCGGCGGACGGCGTCAGCAAGCGTTACGGCGAGGCGACCAACGTGCGGGTGTTCGACGGCCTGCCGGGCGAGCTCACCGAGATGGACGCGCTGGTCGCCTACCTGCAGATCGTCGGCCGCCTCACCGACGCGGCCTACAAGACGGCGGGCAAGTGACCATGGACTCCCCGCACGACACGCTGGTCCTGGTTTCGAAGACCTTCGGGCTGTTCTATCTCATCGCGCTCTCGGTGGCGGTGCTGGTTTACGTCTACTGGCCCTCGAACCGCAGGAAGTTCGACCGCGCCGCCCAGGCGATCCTGCAGGGCGAGGACAAGCCATGGCGGTAGAAGAGCGCGACGGCCATTCCGGCTACCTGACGACCGGCCACGAGTGGAACGGCATCAAGGAGCTCAACACGCCGGTGCCGCGGCTAGTCTATCTCACCCTCGCGGTGACCGCGCTGTTCGCGGTCGGCTACTGGATCCTGATGCCGGCCTTCCCGCTCGGCTCGACCTTCACCAAGGGCCTGCTCGGCGCCGACGACCGTACCGCCGTCACCGCCGCAGTGAAGCAGGCGCAGACCGACCGTGCGCGCTGGACCGACCTGATCGCCGCCAAGAGCTACGACGACATCCAGGGCGACCCGCGCCTGATGGCCCAGGTCCGCGCCACCGGCGCCGTGCTGTTCGGCGACAATTGCGCGGCGTGCCACCAGCGCGACGCCCGGGGCGGCAACGGCTTTCCCAATCTCACAACGCAGTCGTGGCTGTGGGGCGGCACGCCCGAAGCCATCGCCGAGACCATCCGGGTCGGCGTCAACGCTGCGCATCCCAACACCCGGGTCTCGCAGATGCCGGCCTTCGGCCGCGACGGCGTCCTGAAGCGCGACGAGATGGAGAACGTCGTCGCCTATGTGATGAGCCTGTCGGCGCCCCCGGCCGGCAAGGTGAGCGCCGACAGGATCGCCGCCGGCAAGGCCGTGTTCACAGCAAACTGCGCCGCCTGCCACGGTCCGGAGGGCCGCGGCAACCTGGAGCTCGGCGCACCCAACCTGACCGATTCCCACTGGATCTACGGCAGCGACGCGACCGCGCTCTACGCCGGGGTGTGGGGCGGCCTGCAGAACCAGATGCCGAGCTGGGAAGGCCGGCTGTCGGCGCTCGACCGCAAGATCCTCGTCCTCTACATCCTCGACCGGCGCGGGCCATGAAGCGCTCGAACGCCCGATGGACGATCGGCCTGCTGGTTGCCGGCGGCCTGCTGCTGGTGGCCGGTGCGAACGCCCATCTCGTCTACGTCGCGGTGACATCGCAGCCCGATTGCCTGCAGCATGTCCGGTCCGGCGGCGACGCCAGGCCCGGGCAGTTCAGCGTGGCCAAGTCGGCCTGCTGAGGAGACGACCATGGCCCACGAGATTCCCGCCGTCCTCCCGCCGCTGCCGCGCGACCGCAGCGCCATCGCCCGCGGCTACGCGCCGTCGATGGCGCTGGACTGGCTGGCCGCCGGCTGGCGCGATTTCCGGACGCAGCCGGGACCCAGCGTGGTCTACGGGCTCGGCGTCTTCGCCGTCTCGCTGATCGTGGTCGTTGGCTTCGTGCGGTTCGGCCTGGACTACATCCTGTTCCCCGCCTTCGCCGGCTTCATGGTGATCGGCCCGGTGCTCGCCGTCGGGCTCTACGAGAAGAGCCGGCGGCTGGCGGCCGGCGAGCCGGCGACGCTCGCCGACATGGTCTTCGTCAAAGCCGCATCGCAGGGCCAGATCCTGTTCACCGGCGTGCTGCTGTGCGGCCTGATGCTGCTGTGGATGCGCGCCGCGGTGATTATCTATGCGCTGTTCTTCGGCCTGCTGCCGTTCCCGGGGCTCGACCATATAGCGCCGATGCTGTTCGCCACGCCGACCGGCTGGGTGCTGCTGATCGTCGGCACGGCGGTCGGTGCGCTGTTCGCCGCCTTCTCGTTCGCGATCAGCGTGCTGGCCATCCCGATGCTGCTCGATCGCCGCATAGACTGCCTCACCGCAATGGGAACCAGCATGCAGCTGGTCTGGAACAACCTGCCGGCGCTGCTCGCCTGGGGCGCTATCGTGCTCGTGCTCTTCCTGCTCAGCCTGGTCACCGGGCTGCTCGGCCTGATCGTGGTCTTTCCGCTGCTGGGACACGGGACCTGGCATGTCTACCGCGCCTTCAGTTCCTGACGCCGAACTGCTGCTGGCGAGCCGCGTGCTCGCGCCGGGCCTGCGCCGCAGCGAGCTCAGCGTGCCGGCGATCCAGTGTGGCGCCTGCGTCGCCCGCATCGAGCGCCTGCTCGGCACGCAGCCCCAGGTCGAGCGGGCACGCGCCAACCTCTCGACCCGGCGCGTCACCGTGGACTGGCGGGGCGAGCATCCGCCCGGCCTGATCGCCCTCCTCGGCGACGCGGGCTATCCGGCGCACCTGCACGATCCGGCGATCGGGCGCGGCGACGGCACGACCCGGGAGTTGGTGCGGGCGCTGGCCGTCGCGGGCTTCGCCGCCGGCAACATCATGATGCTGTCGGTCGCCGTGTGGGCCGGCGCCGATGCCGAATCGCGCGACATCTTCCACTGGCTGTCGGCGGCGATCGCGCTGCCGGCGCTCGCCTATAGCGGCCGCGTCTTCTTCCGTTCGGCCTGGCAGGCGGTGCGCCACGGCCGCACCAACATGGACGTGCCGGTGTCGATCGGCGTGCTGCTCGCCTTTGGCATGAGCCTCTACGAAACGATCCATCACGGGCCCTATGCCTACTTC
>VBAF01000288.1:12916-13642 GCA_005884705.1 Alphaproteobacteria bacterium | reverse complement strand
ACGCGAGCGTGCTCGACGTTTATCCTAGCCTTGCGGAAGCGGTGCTGAAAGCCGGCTGGGAATTCGTCGGCCATGGCATCCACCAGCGCTCGCTCGAGGCATCGAACGAACGCGACATCATCCACGGCGCGCTCGAGCGGCTGCAGTCATTCACCGGGGCGCGTCCGAAAGGCTGGATGAGCCCCGGCTGGTCGGAGACGTTCGATACGCCCGACCTGCTGCGCGAGGCGGGCATCGAATACGTCTGCCAGTGGGTGGTCGACGACCTGCCGACCTGGCTCGAGACGAAGCACGGCAAGCTGGTAGCACTCCCCTACGGCCTCGACATCAACGACAGCGTGATCTACGCGATCGAGAAGCACTCTTCGCCCGAAATGAAGCTGCGCATCGAGCAGACCGTGCGAACGTTCGAGCGCGAGATCCGTGAGCAGCAACGGCCTCGCATCCTGACGATCGCGCTACACCCGCACCTGAGCGGCGTGCCGCACCGGATCGGTTACCTCGGAGAGATCATCGATGCGCTGATGGCGCGCGACGATACGGTTTTCCTGCGCGGCAGCCAGATCCTCGAATGGTTCCTTGCGGAATCGGCTACCTGCAGCCGAACCGGGTGACGCGCAGCGCACCCATCACGACGACGCCCTGATTCGCGTCGTTCGCCCCTGCCACAACCGTTCCGCCGCCCTTTGCGCCCGCAAGATTCGCGTGGCAATGCGCCGTGATGTT
>VBAF01000288.1:251-12825 GCA_005884705.1 Alphaproteobacteria bacterium | reverse complement strand
CCGGATCGTGCTCTTGCCCGCGACGTTCACCGGCGTACGCACGAGCACCAAGACCGGTTTGTCGGTCGGCGCATCGCTCCCGCTTTGACTTCTGCCGAGACCAAACACCTTGACTCCGGTGTCGATCACGAGGCTATGCGGGGTGCCCTTCCTGAAGGGGGACTTGGAGCCCCAGGCCGCGATGCATTGATCGAGCGCGACCTGGTCATCGGCAAGCCCGGCCGCCGGCAGGAGCATCCACACTGCGGCACAAAGCAGAAAACGGTTCATTTCATCGCTCGCAAAAACACGGCTTACTATAATACGGCGATGGTCGAGCTCCGTGATCCGATCGCGTTCGAGCTGTTCAAGAATTCGATCTTCTCGATCGCCGACGAGATGGCGCTCACCGTCATGCGCACGACGTACTCGGGCGTGCTCAAGGACAACATGGATTACTCGACCGGGCTCGCCGACGCCGAAGGCCGCCTGGTCGCGCAGGGCCTGACGCTTCCCGGCCATCTCGGCTCGGTTCCGACCGCGCTCGAATCGGTGCTGCGCCATTACCGCGACGACATGCACCCGGGCGACGTCTTCATCATGAACGACCCGTTCGACGGCGGCATGCACCTGCCGGACATCTTCGTCTTCAAACCGATCTATCACGGCGGCGAGCGCGTGGCGTTCGCGTGCACGGTCTGCCACCACACCGACGTCGGCGGCCGCGTCGCCGGCTCGAATGCTTCGGACTCGACCGAAATCTACGCCGAGGGACTGCGGATCGCGCCGCTGAAGATGTACGAGGCGGGGAAGATCAACCAGACGCTGATGACGTTCATCGAGCGCAACGTGCGGCTGCCGGTCAAGGTGTTTGGCGATTTGCGTGCGCAGCTCGCTGCATGCCACATCGCCGAAGAGCGCTTCGCCGAGCTGCTTGCGAAGTACGGGCACGAGGCGACCGACCTCTACATGCGCGAAACCATCGACTACGCGGAGCGCCTGACCCGCGCAGCGCTCGAGAAGCTGCCCGATGGCGAGTGGAGCTTCGAGGACTGGATCGACGACGATGGCGTCGATTACGGCAAGCCGATCCGGCTGTTCGTCACCATCCGCAAGACCGGCGACCACATGGTGGTCGACTGGACCGGCACCAATCCGCAGGTCAAGGGCGCGATCAACAACACGCTGTCGTTCACCAAGGCCGCCTCCTACACCGGCATCCGCTCCGTCCTGCCGCCCGGCATTCCCAACAACGAAGGCGTGTTTCGCGCCATCGAAGTGATCTGCCCGCCCGGCACCGTCGGCAACGGCGTGCTGCCGGCGGCGTGCGCCGCGCGGGGGCTCACGGGGTTCCGCATGGTCGACTGCATGTTCGGCGCGCTGGCGATGATGCTGCCCGACAAGGTCAAGGCGGCGGGCGACGGCGGCAACACCGGCATCTCGATCGGCGGCTACGACGCTAACCGCAAGCCATTCGTCTATGTCGATTTCACCTGCGGCGCCTGGGGTGCGCGGCCGTGGGCCGACGGGCTCGACGGCAACAGCCACATGTTCGCCAACATGGCCTCGCATTCGATCGAGGTCACCGAGGCCGAGGAACCGATCCAGCTGCTGGCCTACGAGTTCGTCGCCGACAAGGCGGGTGCCGGCAAGTATCGCGGCGGCGTGCCGTTCCGGCGCGATTACCGCTTCCTGGAGGAGGAGGGGACGCTGCAGGTCCGCTCCGACCGGCGCGATCACCGACCGTTCGGCCTCTACGGCGGCAACCCGGGCGCGGCGTCGGAGAACTACTTCAACCCGCAATCGGAGAACCGCGTGCTGCCCGGCAAGTTCACCATGACCGTGAAGAAGGGCGACATCTTCCGCCATGTGCTGGCCGGCGCCGGCGGCTGGGGCGACCCGCTGGAACGCGACCCGGCGGCCGTGCTGAAGGACGTGCGCAACGAGCTTCTGTCCGCCGCCAAGGCGGCTGACGATTACGGCGTGATCGTCGACCCGACACGCTGGACGGTCGACGCGGCGGCAACAGTCAAGCGGCGCGAAGAGATCCGGCGCGCCCGCGCCTGGGAAGTCGTGCCCAAGGTGCAATGGCACGATCCGCCGAATCCCGGGAAGCAAGCGGTACGGGCCGCGGAATGAGCGAACGTTACCGGGTGGGCGTCGATATCGGCGGCACCTTCACCGACATCGTGCTGCTCGGCACCGGCGGTACGCTCCATACCAAGAAAATCTCCTCCAGCGTCGGCAACTATGCCGAGGCGATCGTCGAGGGCCTGCGCGAGCTGTTCGTCGAGACCGGCCTGGCCGGCGACGTGATCGAGGAGATCCGCCACGGCACCACCGTGGCCTCCAACGCCATCCTCGAGCACAAGGGCGCACGGGTCGGACTGATCACCACCAAGGGCTTCCGCGACGTGCTGGAGATCAGGACGCTGCGGATGCCCAAACTCTACGACCTCGCCTGGGAGAAGCCGGTGCCTCTGGTCGAGCGCTACCTGCGCCAGGTGGTCGACGAGCGGGTCGATGCGCGCGGCCGCATCGAGCGGCCGCTCGAGGCGCACGATGGCGAGCGCGCGGTCGATGCGCTGCTCGCCGAGAAGGTCGAGGCCATCGCGATCTGCCTGCTCAACTCCTTCGCCAATCCGCGGCACGAGCTGCTGCTCAAGGAGATCGTCGAGCGCAAGGCGCCCCAGTTGAAGCTCAGCGTCTCCTACGAGGTGCTGCCCGAGATCAAGGAGTACGAGCGCACCTCGACCACGGTGATCAACGCCTACGTCATGCCGATCGTCGCGAGCTACCTGCGCGCGCTGCGCAGTGGGCTCGACCAGGCGGGCATCCCGGCGCGGCTGCTGCTGATGCAATCCAACGGCGGCCTGACCAGCGACCAGGCGGCGGCCGAACGGCCGATGAACATCATCGAATCGGGGCCGGCCGGCGGCGTGGTCGGCGCCCAATCGCTGGCGCGCGCCAAGGCGCTGCCCAAGATCATCACCTTCGACATGGGCGGCACCACCGCCAAGGCCTCGATGGTCGAGGACGGCGAGGTGACGCGCGCGGCGGAGTATTCAGTCGGCGCCGGCATCATGATCGGCTCGCGACTGCTGACCGGCGCGGGCTACACACTGAAGGTTCCGGCGATCGACTTGGCCGAGGTCGGCGCCGGCGGCGGCTCGCTGGTCTGGATCGACGGCGGCGGCGCGCTGCAGATCGGCCCGGAGAGCGCCGGCGCCCTGCCGGGCCCGGTCTGTTACGACAAAGGCGGCGAGACGCCGACCGTGACCGACGCCAACCTGGTGCTGGGTTACATCAATCCGCAGCATCTGGTCGGCGGCGCGCTGGCGCTCAATGCCGACAAGGCGCGCCGGGCGTTTCAGGACAAGGTGGCGGCGCCGCTCGGGCTGGCACTCGAAAAGGCGGCGTACGGCGCGCACCTGATCGCGGCGTCCAACATGATCCGCGCCATCAAGTCGGTGTCGACCGAGCGCGGCCGCGATCCGCGTGAGTTCGCGCTGTTCGCCTTCGGCGGCAACGGGCCGCTTTTCGCCTGCGGCATGGTCAAGTCGCTCGGCATGAGCCGCGTGGTCGTGCCGCCCTCGGCCGGGCTCTTCTCGTCTTTCGGGCTGCTCTATGCCGATGTCGAGCACCACTATTCGCGCACCTTCCGGCGGCTCTTGCGCCAGGCCGACCTCGCCGAGATCGAGCGCGCCTGGAAGGTGCTGGCCGACCAGGCGAGCGCGCAGCTCGCGGCCGAGGACTTCAGCGTCGAGCACCGGCGGCTGCGCCGCTCGGCGGCGCTGCATTACCAGGGCCAGAGTTACGAGCTCACGGTGCCGGTGCCTGACGGCGCCATCGATGCGCGCATGGTCGAGCATCTCGAGGAGGCGTTCGGCCAGGAGCACGAGAGGACCTACGGCCATCGCGCCGGCAAGGACGAGCCGGTCGAGCTGGTCTCGATCCAGATCGTGGGACAGGGGCTGCGCCAGGGCTCGGCGATCCCCGAGCGGCTGACCGCCAGTCGCGCCGAGCCGCCGCCTTCGCCGCCGCGCCGCGCCTGGTTCGGCGAAAGCTGGCTCGAGACGCCGATCCTGCGCCGATCCGAGCTCACGGCCGAACGGCGCGGGCCGTTCATCATCGAGGAATACGACGCCACCTGTGTCGTACCGCCCGAGGCGACGGCCAGTCTCGATCCGGCTGGCAATATCGTGATCGCGCTATGAACCCCCGTCGTCCCGACCGTAGCTGAGCGTAGCGAGGCGTAGTGGAGGGACCTTTTCGTAGCGCCGGCGCCAAAAGAGGTCCCTCGACTTCGCTTCGCTCCGCTCGGGACGACGAGGACCTTCAGGTCCACCTCGCCTTGTCTTCCTTATCAGACGCGGTGAGCAGCGTTGCAGTCGAGACGACCGTCCAGTCGCAGAGATCGTAGCGGCGGCTGAGCGTGTCGCGCACTTTCGCTTCGTCTTTGCCCTCGGGCAGCTTGGAGCGCTCCCACATCGCGAGGTTGGGCCGTCGCGTCAGCAGCAGGCTGCGCACACCGGCATGGATGCCGGCCCCGGTCACCTCGTCATGGTCGGTCGCGCTGCGGTCGCCGACGGCCTGCCACAGTCCGATGACCTGCGAGTCGTAGGCGCTCTCGAAGCCGGGCCAGGCCTCGGCACAGAGATTGAGAAACTCCGGCCAATGCGGTTCGGGCGTCGCGAACCAGCGGAAGGCGTAGTTGCCCTGGCGAGCCGGCGCCGTCGCGTCCGTGGGCCGAAGCGTCGGCAGCAGCGCTTCGCTGCGCTTGGTCCACACCTCGGTTTCGCCGTCGAGCAGCAGGCGCTCGGCTTCGGCGGCGCGGATCGAGGCCGGCCAGACGGTGATTGCCTGGATCTCGTCCCTCGGCCGGCCGATCTGGCTGCGCCACAAGCCGTAAAGCGCGCCGCCGCTACCGGCGACGCGCCGGGCGCCGGCATCGGCCAGGCGCTCGGCCACCGCGTGCCACTGCCGCGGCGCGGTATCGATGCGATGATGGACGTAGAGGTCGCTCACGCGGCGACGGTTTCGTGCCGACTGAGCGTGAAGCCTTCATAGCCCTCGGCCGCGACCTCGTCGCAGCGCTTCTTGTAGCGGTCGAAGCCGCCGACGTAAGGCATGAACACCCGCGGCTTGCCGGGGATGTTGGCGCCCATGTACCAGGAGTTGGCCAGCGGATAGAGCGTCGAATCGGCGACCTGGTTGACGTGATGGACCCATTCGCTCTCCGCCCTGGGAGTGGGCTCGATGCGATCGAGCTGGTGCTTGCCGAGATGCTCGATCGCGTCGGCGATCCAGTTCACGTGCTGCTCGATCGAGGCGATCATCTGGGTCTTCACGCCGGGGCTGCCCGGACCGGTGACCACGAACATGTTGGGGAAGCTCGAGACCATCAGGCCGAGATAGGTGAGCGGGCCGCCTTCCCAATGCTCGCGCAGCGCAGCGCCGTCTGTCGTGCGCACATCGATCTCGCGCAGCGCACCGGTCATGGCGTCGAAGCCGGTGGCGAAAACCAGGGCGTCGAGCTCGTGCTCGGCGCCGGAGGCCAGCCGCAGGCCGGTTTCGGTGATCTCCTGGATGGCATCGAAGCGCACGTCGACCAGGCTGACGTTCGGCCGGTTATAGGTCTCGTAGTAGTGGGTATCGAGGCAGAGCCGCTTGGTGCCGATCGGATGGTCCTTCGGCGCCAGCAGCTCGGCGGTCCTCTGATCCTTCACCATGCCGCGGATCTTGTTGCGCACGAACTCCGAGGCGGTGTCGTTCGACGCCTTGTTCACCAGCAGGTCGGTGTAGGCATAGAGGTAGCTGATCGAGCCGCCTTCCTGCCATTTCGACTCGTAGGCGGCGTCGCGCTCGGCTTGCGCCGCCTCGAGCGCCGACTGGGTCGGCCGGGGATAGCCGCCGATAGCGAACGGCGTCTCGGCCGCGGCGGCGCGACGTGCGGCGTACTCGGCCTTGTGCTGGCGCTCGCGCTCGGCCTCCATCGGCCCATTGCGCGCCGGCAGGCTGAAGTTGGCGGTGCGCTGGAAGACGGTGAGGTGGCTCGCCTGCTGGGCGATGATCGGGATCATCTGCACGCCCGACGAGCCGGTGCCGATCACGCCGACCTTGAGGCCGCCGAAGTCGACACCCTCATGCGGCCACAGGCCGGAGTGGTACCACTTTCCCTTGAAGTCCTGCAGGCCCTTGAAGTCGGGCACCCGCGGCGTCGACAGGTTGCCCGCCGCCATGACGCAGTAGCGCGCGCGGATCTCCTCGCCCGACTCGGTCTTCACGACCCACTCGTTGGCCTTGGACTCGAACACCGCCGACTTGATGCGGGTGTCGAGCTGGACGTCGCGGCGCAAGTCGAAGCGGTCGGCGACGTGGTTGATGTATTTCAGGATTTCCGGCTGCGTGCCGTAGCGCTCCGGCCACTTCCAGTCCTGCTGGAGCTGCTCGTCGAAGGAATAGGAGTATTCCAGGCTCTCGACGTCGCAGCGGGCGCCAGGATAGCGGTTCCAGAACCAGGTGCCGCCGATGCCCGAGCCCGCCTCGTAGGCCCGTACCTTGAGCCCCAGCTTGCGCAGGCGGTGGATGGCGTAGAGGCCGGCGAGGCCGCCGCCGACGATCACGACGTCGAGCTGGCGCGGGTAGGGCTGCGAGGCATCGGGTATGGCGAATCCTTGCGAATTTTGCTGTGCGGGCGGCTTTGCACCGAAACTGCAGGCAAATTCCCTCGCACCGGTCGATTTGGCAAGGGAGGGCCGCTTTTGCGTGCGTGGTCAGGCCTTTGTTTCAGCTTTATGATTTGCCGCCTTGGATCAGACGGTCACTCCTCCGGGCATCGGGGCGGCGCAGAGCCAGCCCGGATGGGCCCGCGGCTATCGCCGCCAGTTCTTTCTCCGGCCGCGCTTCCTCGCCATTGCCCTCGGCCTGCTGCTGGCGGTCGCCTATGGCGGGTACGAAGCCTACCTCCGCTTCACCCACATCTACGAATACGACGCGCGCGCCACGGCCGATATCGTCACCATCTCGAGCCGCGCCGACGGCTGGGTGGTCGACATGCCGGCGCTCGAAGGCGTGCGGGTCAAGGCGGGCGACGTCGTGGTGCGCATCGACGACCGCATCGCCAAGCTGAAGATCGATTCGTTCAAGGCCCAGATCGAGGGCGTCCGGGCCGAGCGCACGCGGCTCAAGGCCGAACGGACGTTCGGCCGCGAACAGGTCGACACCTCGATCAAGACCCGGACCTCCGGCGTGACCGTGCGCGACAAGGCGCGCGAGGCGATGCAGTCGGACCTCGATTTCGCCAAGATCGAGCTCGAGCGCGCCAAGCGGCTGATCGCCAGCAAGGTGATCAACGAGCGCCAGCTGCAGACGGCGCAGACCGCCGTGACCAAGCTCGAGGTCCAGATCCTGCAGATGGACGCCGAGTATCAGCAGGCCGAAGGCAGCCTCGACGAGGCGCGGGCGGGCGAGGAACGGCTCAAGGTGATCGACGCCCAGATCGAGGCGCTGACCCATCAGGTCGCCAATCTCGCCGCGCAAATGTACCAGCAGCAGGTCGACGTCGAGGACCGCACCATCAAGAGCCCGGTGCCGGCGGTGATCGACCGCACCTTCGTGCTGCCCGGCGAGTACGTCGCCTCCGGCCAGCGCATCCTGATGCTGCACAATCCCGAGGAGGTCTGGGTCGAGGCCAACATCAAGGAGACCCAGGTCGGCCAGGTGAGGCTCGGCCAGCCGGTCAACGTCACGGTCGACGCCTATCCCGGGGTCAAGTTCACCGGCAAGGTGACGCGCATCGGCAGCGCCACCACCGCGCGCTTCGCGCTGCTGCCGACGCCCAACCCGTCCGGCAACTTCACCAAGATCACCCAGCGCGTGCCGGTGAAGATCGACATCGTCAATCCGCCCAAGCCGCTCACGCCGGGCATGATGGTCGAAGTCGAAATTGACGTCCGATAGCGCCTCCTTCGACAGCCCGCAGGTCCTGAGCGAACGCTACGGCCCGAACTATCGCTGGTTCGTGACCATTACCGGCATGGTCGGCGTGGTCTCGATGGTGCTGGCCATGACCACAGTCAACGTCGCGGTACCCGACGTGATGGGCGCCTTCGGCATCGGCCAGGACCAGGCGCAGTGGATGTCGTCGGCCTACGCCGCGGCGATGACGGCGGGCATGCTGATGAATGCCTGGATCACCGGGGTGCTGGGCGAGCGCCGCACCTTCGTCGGCGCGCTGATCTTCTTCTCCGCTGGCGCGCTGTTCGGCGGTGCGGCGCCGACCGAGGACGTGCTGATCATCTTCCGCACCGTGCAGGGCTTCTCGGCCGGCGTGGCGCAGCCTCTGGTGATGGCGATCATCTTCTCGGTCTTCCCGCCCGAACGGCGCGGCATGGCGATGGGCGTGTTCGGCCTTGGCGTGGTGTTTGCGCCGGCGATCGGCCCGACGCTCGGCGGCATGATGATCGAGTACTTCTCCTGGCGGTACGTCTTCTACATCTCGCTGCCGTTCTGTGCCTTGGCCGCGGTGTTGGGGCTGTTCTTCATGCCAAGCCGGCCGCTGCCCCGGCAGATCCCGCCGTTCGACTGGCTCGGCTTCGCGCTGTTGTGCGCCGCGCTGCTGGGGTTGATGACCGGGATCGCCGACGGCCAGCGCGAGGGCTGGGCCTCCGACACCATCGTCCTGCGCCTCGCTGCCGGCGGCCTCGCTGCCGTCGGCTTCATCCTGTGGGAGCTGCACACGCCCAAGGCGATGATCGATATCCGGATCTTTGCCAATATCGAGTTCGCCGCCGCGGCGATGATCGCCTTCGTGTTCGGTTTCGGCATGAATGGATCTACCTATGTCATCCCGGTATTCGTACAGACCAATATCGGCTTCACGCCGTTGCTGGCCGGCCTGATGATGATGCCGGCCGGCATCATGCTCGCCTTCATCTTCCCGCTCGCCGGGCGGCTGGCAGACGTGATTCCGGCCTCGACCATGATCATCACCGGGCTGGTGCTGTTCTCGACCGGCTTTGCGTTCATGTGCACCGCCGACGTCGACACCACCTTCTGGACCCTGGTCGGCATGGTGATGGTGTCGCGGCTCGGGCTGGGCTTCATCAACCCCAGCCTCAACGCCTCCTCGCTCAAGGCCTTGCCGGCCGACAAGGTCCGCCAGGGTGCGGGCATCGCCAACTTCATGCGCCAGCTCGGCGGCGCCTTCGGCACCAACCTGCTGGTCGCCTTCTTCGAGGTGCGCACCCAGTTCCACGCCGAGGCGCTGACCGCGACCCAGGACTGGGGCAACTTCACGACCCAGCGCCTGGTCGTCCTGGTCGAGCAGCTGATGCAGCGCGCCGGCCTGCCGTTGCAGCAGCAAAAGGCGGGGTCCTACGAATATCTCGGCCAGATGCTGCACGTGAAGGCGGAGATGCTGGCCTTCTCCGACACCTTCATTGTGATCGCCGTGGCCGGGCTGGTGGCGATGATCCCCGCTGCCCTGCTGTCGCGCAGCCAGCGTCGTGCCCGCGGCTTCAGCATGCTCGGCAAGCTTGCTCGCCTGGGAGGAAGATCATGACGACCAAACGCACTTCGCGCCGCCGCACCCTCGAGATCGCGGCCGGCGCCGCCGCCGTGGTCGTGGTCGCCAAGGCGGCCGAAGCCGCCACGCCCAACGTGGTCGGCGTCTGGAAGCTGGCCGGCGGCGCCATGACCGATCCGTCAGGCAAGAAGGTCGGTGTGCCGTATGGGCCGCGCGGCATGGGCCTGGTGTCGCTGACCTCCGACGGCCGCATGATGGCGGTGCTGGTCGACGGCCGCGCCAAGCTGGCCGACGGCGCCAAGCGCGAATACTCCTCCTATTGCGGCAACTACACTTTCGACGGCAGCACGCTGATCACCACTGTCGATGCCGCGTCGGATCCGGCGCGGATGGGCACCCAGCAAGTCCGCAAGGTGCGCTTCGAGGGCGAGCGCATGATCCTGGTGCCGCCCGAGCGCGACGAGGGCGGGGTCAAGATCCATCGCGAGCTCGCCTGGGAGCAGGTCAGCGCGGTGCCGCTGTAAGCCTCACTCGTCGTCCCGACCGAAGCGAAGCGAAGTGGAGGGACCTCTCTTGGGCGCTGCCGACGCAAAAATAGGTCCCTCGACTGCGCCGCGCTTTGCGCGGCTTCGCTCGGGACGACGGATGGTGCGATGATCGGCTACGATGTCGCCGTGGTCGGTGGCGGCAGCGCCGGCGTCGCCGCCGCGATCGCCGCTTCCCGCTGCGGGGCACGCACCCTGCTGGTCGAGCGCGCCGGGTGCCTGGGCGGCGCCTCGACCTTGCGCAACGTCGTCACCTATTGCGGCCTCTACACGCTCGGCGAGACGCCGCGGCAGGCGGTCATGGGCGTCGCCGAGGAGGTGATGCGGGGCCTGCGGCGGCTCGGCGCCGTCACCGGCCCGCAGCGCCATCGCGGCGTGTTCGTGGTGTTCGAGCCCGAGGCGGTGAAGCGCGTGCTCGATACGCTCTGCGCGGAAGCGGGCGTCGAGGTGCTGCTGCACGCTTTGGTCAGCAACGCGACGCGCGAGAAGGACCGCATTGTCGACGTCTCCTGGCTGGATCACGCCGGCATGCACACAGTGCGGGCGCGGGCCTTCGTCGACGCCAGCGGCGAGGGCGATCTTGCCTTCTTCGCCGGCGCCGCGACCCGCTACGGCAACGACGGCCTGGTCAATCTCGGCACCTTGGGCACGCGCTTCGGCGGCATTCCCGCGGAGGTGACGGTCAGCGCCGAACAGTTTGCCAAAGCGGTCGCGCAGAGCCGTGGTCCGTTCACCAAGCACCGCAGCGTGATGACCCGGCTGCCGATCTCGGGCGATCTCGTCTGCTACGTCGCCTCGGCCGACTACGATCCGCGCGACGCCAGGAGCTTTTCCGACGCCGAGCGCAGCGGCCGCGCGCAGGCCTGGGCCTATCTCGAGGCGATCCGCTCCATTCCCGGCTGCGACAAGGCCTATCTCGTCTCGACCGGCCCCGAATTCGGCACGCGCGAATCGCGGCACGTCGAGGCGGTGTACCGGCTCACATGGCAGGACGTGGTGCAGGGCCGATCGATGGATGACGCGATCGCGCTCGGCGCCTGGGGTGTCGAATGGCACGACCGCACGACCTTCGAGAGCAGCTTCGTCTATCCGCCGGACAAGGGGACCTACGAGATCCCGCTCGGCTGCCTGACCAGCCGCGACACGGCCAATCTGTTCGCCGCGGGACGCCTGGCCGATGCCGACCAGAAGGCAGGCGCGTCCTTGCGAGTCATGGGTACGGCCTTTGCGACCGGACAGGCCGCGGGCGTCGCGGCCGCGCTGTTCGCGCAGGAGGGCCGGCACGATGCGCAAGCGGTGCGCAAGATCCTGCGCCGGCAAGGCGCGATGATCGACCGGCTCTAGAAGTTTTCTTTTCCGCCGGAATCATAATCCGCTGCGCTCCGGCATGCGATTCTCTGGGAAATCTCGCTTCGGAGTCCGATCGACGCGAAATGCCGCGCTGCCGGCCGCCTCATTATGGGCAATGGCCCGCGAGTCGACGCCCGTAAACAAAGGCTTTTTCTCGAGGCCATTGACCATAATAGGTGTTTGGCGCGTGCTGGTGCAGAGTCGCACGCATGACGATGACTGCCTTGCACGAGAGCTCTCGCCGGCATTGCTGGCTCGCGCGCGACGTTCTCGAAAAGAGTTACCCGAGGGGGAGGGAGTGTCCCGGGATTCTGGGACTCGGGGCCTCGGATGCCGATGCCATCGGCACGTCAATCCCCGATTTGATCGGCGTTTCTCGAAGATTTGGGGACACCGTTGGGGACGCCAGCCCGAAACCGTCCCCGGCGGCCTCCCGCGCTGCCGAGATGACCGGCAGCGGACAGGCGTGGGGGAAGATGCGGGAAGATATGGAAGAGCAACCGTCTCGCTGAGGTACGGTACAATTGGGCAATCAGGATAGAGCAGTCGGATAGTTCGCCGACAGGCAAGCCGTGTCGTTCGCCTTGGCCTCCTCGCCAAAGATGACTAAGGCGATTGCCACCGACATCGACTGCTTCCAGCGGAGCCAGGGGGAGGCCAGCAAGACCGATATGCCTATGGTCCCAACCAGTGAGGTACACGTTCGTGTGGCTGATGGCGCGGTGGGCGTGAAGGTCCAGGTGCCCGACGCGTCTGCGGTGGCAGCGGCGGGCTGTGGCGCCCGGGGCGGCCAGAACCTCGAGGATCCTGGCCGAGATTTCGGGGTGCCCTTCCTTCGTGCGTGCGGCGTAGGCGGCGACCACTTCGGATGACGCGGGCCAAGAGCAAGCAGCCGTGACGATCAGCGGCCGCGAAACGCCCGGTCGAACTGCTCGCGCAGCGGCTTGGTGAGATAGGACACAACCGTGCGCGGCGATGTCTTGATGAAGATTTCGACCGGCATGCCGGCCATCGGCTGCAACCCGTCGAGCCGCGCCATCTCCTTGTCGGAGATGCGGATGCGCACGGCGTAGTAGGCCTCGTTGCGCTTGTCGTCCTGCGTGATGTCGGCGCCGATGCCGATCACCTCGCCGTTCAGCTCCGGCGTGGTCCGCCGGTTGAAGGCGGCGAA
>VBAF01000288.1:0-200 GCA_005884705.1 Alphaproteobacteria bacterium | reverse complement strand
GCTCGTCGGCGTCGGGCACGACCAGCATCAGCACCTCGCCCGCCTGGATGACGCCGCCGATCGTATGGACGGCCTGCTGGAAGATCTTGCCGTCCTGTGGTGCGGTAAGATCGATGCGCTTGAGCTGGTCCTCGGCCGCCACTCGCCGCTCGGTTAGCTCGGCGCGCTTGCCGCGGATCTCGGCCAGCTCCTTGCCAACC
>VBAF01000287.1 GCA_005884705.1 Alphaproteobacteria bacterium | reverse complement strand
CGGGAAGCCCGGCCTTTCGCAGACCGCCCTGGGATCGAATGCGACGTGGCCCGTGGGCAGGCTTGGCAATGACAGGCTGGCCGCAATCAGCGCCAAGGCGAGGGCGCTGATCAGCCACTCATGCAGGTCGAGGACCATGTCATTTTCGTTAGCAAGAAGGATACCAGCCGTCCGCCGGCCTTCGGTTGCCGGCCGGCCTGACGCAAGGAATAGTGACGAACGCAGCGACTCGAGAAGCCATAAGAGGAAGCTGGCCCATGGCTGTTGAAGAAGTGGATACGATCGTGGTCGGCGGAGGCCAGGCCGGCATTGCCATGAGCGAGCATCTGACGGCCTGCGGCGTTCCTCATCTCGTGCTCGAGCGACACAGGATCGCGGAACGCTGGCGCTCGGCGCGATGGGATTCCTTGGCCATGAACGGTCCGGCGTGGCACGACCGATTTCCGGGCATGGAGTTCCCGAATACCCATCCCGACAGCTTTCCGAACAAGGAGACGGTCGCCGACTATTTCGAGGCCTATGCAAAGAAGATCGCAGCTCCTGTTCGCTGTGGCGTGGACGTGATGAAAGTGGAGAGGCGGAAGGGTCGGAGTGGCTTTTCACTCGACACGTCGCACGGCAGGTTTGATGCCAACAACGTCGTCGTCGCAACCGGCGCCTTCCAATCGCCGATCATCCCGCCAATCGTTCCGGCGGACTCGGGTGTCTTGCAGATCCATTCCGTCGCCTACCGCAATCCCGATCAGTTGCCGGCGGGTGCGGTGTTGATTGTCGGCGCGGGCTCCTCGGGGGTGCAGATCGCGGAAGAGCTGCTGCTGGCTGGCAGGCGCATCTATCTATCGGTCGGCCCGCACGAGCGTCCCCCTCGGGCCTATCGTACGCGTGACTATTGCTGGTGGCTCGGCGTGCTCGGCAAATGGGACCTCGAGACAAGAGTGCCGGGCAGAGAGCACATCACGATCGCCGTGAGCGGAGCGCGCGGCGGACACACCATCGACTTTCGCCGGCTGGCTGCCGCCGGGATGACGCTCCTCGGCATGACCGAGGCCTGCAAGGACGGCACCCTGACTTTCAAGCCGGATCTTGCCGAGAATGTCGCGCAAGGCGATGCCAACTATCTGGCGGTCCTGGATGAAGCAGACGCCTACGCCCTTCACAATGGTCTCGATCTTCCGGAAGAGCCGGACGCTCGGGTGATTGGTTCCGATCCGGATTGCATGACCAATCCGGTGCTCAGCCTGAACCTGGTTGATGCCGGAGTGAAAACGATCATCTGGGCGACGGGCTACGGTTCGGACTACAGCTGGCTCAAGGTCGATGCGTTCGACGATCGAGGGCGCCCGAAGCATCAGCGCGGCGTTTCCTCCGAATCCGGGATTTATTTCCTGGGACTTCCGTGGCAGTCGCGAAGAGGATCGGCTTTCATCTGGGGCGTCTGGCATGACGCCAAGCATGTCGCGGACCGCATTGCCACGCAGCGCAGATATCTCGCGTACCATGCTGCGGCGAAGGCCGCGGCTCGATGATCGTCGGAGAGACAACGATGGCACATGGCAGAATTCGAAAATTCAACACGAAAGACACCTACCCCGAGCAGACGCTCGACAACGATCTGTGCCAGGCAGTCGTTACGCGCGGCGGACGAACAGTCTATCTGCGAGGCCAAGTTCCGCAGGACCTCGACACTGCCAAGAGCATCGCTAGTCATGATCCTGTCGAGCAGACCCACAAGGTCATGCGGAACATCAAACAGCTGATCGAAGAGTGCGGCGGCACGATGGAGCATCTGGTGAAGGTGGTGGTCTACCTGACCGACGTTCGCCACCGGGAAGCCGTGTATCGGACCATGGGAGAATACATCAAGGACGTGCATCCGGTGTCGACAGGCCTCGTTGTCCAGGCTCTGGCTCGGCCCGAATGGCTGGTCGAGATCGACGGCACGGCCGTCATTCCGGACTGACGGTGATGATCCTCTCGATCGTTGCACGCTGCAGCCACACCGGAATGTTTGGCGTTGCGATATCGTCGTCGTCACCGGCGGTCGCTGCACGATGCTCCTACAGGCCGGCGTGGGCGTGGTCGCCAGCCAGAACGTGACCGATCCATCACTCGGGCCGAAGGTTTTGGATTTCATGGCCCGTGGCGCGACAGCGAGCGAAGCCGTTGAGATCACGATGAGGACGGTAAACCACAAGGAATACCGCCAGGTCCTGGCGGTCGATGCTCAACTTCGATGGGAAGAATCCCACAAAACCCTTGTGTCATAGGAATCGGAGGCTTCCCACGCGGGTGGGAAGTCCGGGCTACGCCGCGCGGCGGTTGGCGGGCCGGGCGAGGCCGAGATGCTCGCGCAGGGTGGTGCCCGTGTAGGCGGTGCGGAATAGGCCGCGCCGCTGCAGCTCCGGCACCACCAGCCGCACGAAGTCGTCGAGCCCGTCGGGCAGGGTGGCGAACTGCATCATGAAGCCATCCGCCGCGCCCATGGCGAACCACTCCTCCATCACGTCGGCGATACGCTGCGGCGTCCCCTTGATCGTCTTGCGGCCGCGCTCGTAGCGCAGATAGAGCTGCCGCAGGGTCGGATTCTCCTCGCGGATGATTTTCATGATGCCGTCGAAGAACGCCTTATGCTGGTTGGCGCTCTTCGGCAGACGCTCGGGCGGGATCGGCTCGTCGAGCGGCAGGTCGGACAGGTCGGTCTCGAGGTCAGTGCCGAGCCGGAACCGGCCGACGTCGGGATGGATCATCTCCTGCAGCGCCTGCGCCCTGTCCTCGGCCTCCTGCTGGCTGCTGCCGATCACCACCGGCAAGCCGGCCAGGATCTTCATCGTGTCGGGATCGCGCCCGTATTTGGCCATCCGGCCCTTGAGCTCGTCGTAGCCGCGCTTGGCATCCTGCGGGTTCGAGGCGCTGGCGAACACCACCTCCGCCGTCCGCGCCGCGAGTTCGAGCCCGGTGTCGGACGCGCCGGCCTGGATGATCACCGGATGGCCCTGCGGCGAGCGGGCGATGTTGAGCGCCCCGTCGACCTTGAAGAACTTGCCCTGATGATGGACCGCGTGCTGCTTGCGCGGATCGAAGAACAGGCCACTGGCTCGATCGTGGATGAAGGCGTCGTCGTCCCATGAATCCCACAGCTCATTCACCACGTCGACGAACTCGCCCGCCCGCTCGTAACGCAGCGCGTGCGGTGGCAGGGTGGCGTGGCCGAAATTGCGCGCGGCATAGTCGTTGGCCGAGGTGACGACGTTCCAGGCGGCGCGCCCGCCCGAGATATGGTCGAGCGAGGCGAACTGGCGGGCGACGTTGTACGGCTCGGAGAAGCTGGTCGAGACCGTGCCGCCCAGCCCGATATGCGTCGTGGCGCCGGCCAGGCCGGTGAGCAGGGTCACCGGCTCCAGCACGTTCATGAACATCGGGAAGCGGCTCCACGCATGCAGGTTGTCGGTGCGTGCGGCCGGCGTATCGGCGATGAAGAAGAGGTCGAAGCAGCCCTTCTCGGCGAGCTGCACGAGACTTCGGAAGTAGGCGATGTCGGTCGAGCCCGCGGCATTGGCCTTCGGGTGCAGCCAGGCTGCAGGGTGGCCGCCGGCCGCCTGGCCGATCAGCAGGCCGAGGGAAAGCTTCATCTCGCGCACTCGCTCAACTCCCGTCGCGGGCATGCTGGCATACACCGGGCCGCACGGTCGAGGTTTCTCCCTCCGAGTCTTCGTTTGGGATCGGCCCGTCGCTTGCTAGGCTGGGACATGCATTTGTTCGTTTCCCTCGCCGCACACGGCTGGCATCCGGCGGCGTGGCGCGTCGCCGGCCGTCCGGGTTTCGACGGCGCCAAGCCTCATCTGCGCGCGGCCGCGCAGGCCGAGCGCGGCGGGCTGGATGCCGTGCTGGTCGGCCTGCCGACCGCGTCGCGTGCCGCACGCGAGGCCGGCCGGATCGACGGGCTGCGGCTCGATCCGCTGACGCTGCTCGGCCTGCTGATCGGCGCGACTGAGCGGATCGGACTGTGCGGCTACTGGCCGGTCGACATCGCCGAGCCGTTCCACGTCGCGCGTGTCTTCGCGACGCTGGATCATCTGTCGGGCGGCCGCACTGGCTGGATCGCGGGACTGGCCGGCCGCGCGGAGACCGAAGGTCGGTTCCAGCGCGCCGACCTGCCCTATGAGGGGGCCGACGCCCTGGCGCGCCAGGTCGAGCTGATCGACGTCGCGCGCCAGCTCTGGGACAGCTGGGAGGACCGCGGCTTCGTGGTCGACCGAGCCACCGGCACCTTCGCCGATTCCGAGCATGTGCATCCGATCGAGCATGCCGGCCGCTTCTTCACCGTGCGCGGGCCGCTCAACGTGCCGCGCCCGGTGCAGGGCCAGCCGGTGATCCTGCAGCGTGATGTGCCGGCACCGGAGCGGTCGGGGCTGGCCGCCAGCACGGAGATCGTGCTCGGCGAGCCGGCCACCCTCGCCGAGGCCAGGACAACGTGTGCCGAATGGCAGGCGCTGTCGCCGACCGTGCGCTACATCGTGCGCCTCGAAGTGATCCTGGGTGAGACCGAGGCTGCCGCAACCGAACGCGCCGCCGAGCTCGATGCGCTGGCGCAGGACCGCCGGCTGCGCTTCGTCGGCACGCCCGAGCAACTCGCGGCGCACCTTGCCGCCTGGCAGGCCGCAGGCGCCTGCGACGGCTTCGATATCCTGCCCGCGGCGATGCCGCTCGACCTCGACCACCTCGTGCAGGCGGTCGTGCCGCTGCTGCGCACGCAGGGCCTGCGTCCGGCGGGCTATCCCCGCCGCACTTTGCGCGAGCATCTGCAACTCGTTCGTCCCCTCAGTCGGTTTGCCGCATGACCCAGATGCATCTTGGGGTCTTCACCTATCCCGGCGGTCATCACATCGCCGGCTGGCGGCACGACTCGGTGATGCCGCGCGAGATCCTGGGCTACGACTACTATCGACGCACTGCCGAGGCGGCCGAGCGCGGCAAGTTCGATCTGGTGTTCGTGGGCGACATGCTGGCGGCGCGCGAGAAGGATGGGCGCGTTATCGCCCAGGGCGCGCTGAACAACATCGATTCAATCTCGATCCTTTCGGCCGTCGCTGGCGCCACCGAGCGTGTCGGCCTCGTGGCGACGCTCTCGACCACCTACAACGAGCCGTTCGCGATCGCCGAGCGCTTCGCCTCGCTCGACCATCTGAGCGCGGGCCGAGCCGGCTGGAACATCATCACGACCGCCAACGACGACGCAGCGCTGAACTTCAGCCGCAAGTCGCACATGGAAAAGACCATGCGCTACCAGCGCGCCACGGAGTTCGTCGACATCTGCAAGAGCCTGTGGGACGGCTGGGAGGACGGGGCGATCGCCGCCGATCGTGTGGCCGGCACCTTCACCGATATCCGCAAGATCCACGAGATCGACCACAAGGGGCAGTTCTTCTCGGTGAAGGGGGCGCTCGAGCTGCCGCGGTCGCCGCAGGGCTGGCCGGTGATGGTGCAGGCCGGCGGCTCGCCAGCCGGACTGGAGTTCGCCGCGACCGTCGCCGAGGTGATCTTCGCCGCCCAGAGCGACCGCGAGCAGGCAATCAAGTTCCGCGCCGCCGTGAAGCAGCGCATGCCGGGCCACGGTCGCGATCCGGCGATCCTGAAGGTGCTGCCCGGGCTGCTGCCGATCCTGGGCTCGACCGAGAAGGAGGCGCTCGAGAAGGAGAAGATGCTGAACGAGCTGCTGCACCCGGCGGTCGGCATCTGGATGCTGAGCGAGCAGATGGACTTCCGCCTCTACGACTATCCGCAGGATGGGCCGCTGCCGACCGCCGACATCCGGGCGAGCGGCGGCGCCTTCACGCCACGCGTCGTCCATCTAATGGAGCGCGCCGACCGGGAGGGCTTGACGGTGCACCAGTGCGGTGTGCTGGTTGCAGCCAGCCGTTCGCACGGCTCCTTCGTTGGCACGCCCGAGACACTGGTGGACCACATGAAGCAGTGGTTCGACGAGGGCGCGTGCGATGGCTTCAACATCATGCCGGCCTATTTCCATGACGAGATGGACCTGTTCGTCGACCAGGTCGTGCCCATCCTGCAGCAACGCGGGCTATTCCGCCGGGACTACGAGGGCTCGATGCTACGCCATCACCTCGGGCTGCCGATCCCGACCGCGTCGGCTGGCCGGCTCGCCGCCTGAAGCGCGGGCTCGACGAGCTGGCGGTCGGGAAGCCGTCGGCCAGCGGCCGGCGCGGATCCATGGTCAGCCACAGCCGGACCATGTGGCGCCGGCGCTCGGCCTCGGGAAAGTCGACGTAGCTCGTGCGCGAATGCAAGGTCACGTAGTTGTTGCAGAACTGGATGTCGCCCTGCTGCAGGTCCATGTCGAGATGGATGGCGGGGTCGTAGGCCAGCTCGTCGAACAGGTCGAGGGCTTCTTTCTCGACCGATTCCAGCGGCACGCCGGTCTTGGTGCAGGCGGCATTGATCTGATTACGGATCAGGCGGACGCTCACCAGCCCGTCGCGTGCGCCGAATACGGGCAGACGATGCGGCGTGACCGGGCTTTCCGTCAGAGCCGCTTCGCGGCGGATGTAGTGGAAGCCGCGATAGAGCGGCGCCAAGTATTCGGGATGGCGCTTCAGGATCTCGTTGTGGATGGTGACGGCGCTCACCACGCTCGACAGGCCGCCACTCTTGGAACGGTGCAGGCAGAGCAGGCCCACGACGTCGCCGGAATCGGTGTGGAAGGGCAGGTGGGCGTTGGTCTCGTAGCCCCGCAGGTCGGTGTTGCCATAGCGACGGCCGTGGTCATAGACATGGCCCAGAAGGTCGGCCTTGGGGTTTTGGGTGACGGCTCGGCCGAGATAGAGGCCCATCGCCCAGAAGATCGTCCCGACCTGCTCGTCTGTGTAATCCCGCGTGTTCAAACCCCGCAACACGTAGAAGCCCCGGCCGTCGACGACGTCCTTCTGCCAGCGGCGGAGCTGCGGGCCGAGTGTCGGCAGCGGGAAGTCGTCCTTGGTAAGGGCGGCAAACGGCAGCGCGCGCCGGCCGACCGACTCGACGGCGGCGGCGATCTCCGCGAGATGGCCCGGCTCGAGATGGACGATCCACGAGCTGTCATTGAGCAGATCCCGGCCGTACCAGGCCGACGGATGGCGTACGATCTCGGTCAGAATATCCGCCATGGCCAGACCTTCCTGAGGTACTAGCGGCTCGGGGGTCGTCC
>VBAF01000286.1:9282-9510 GCA_005884705.1 Alphaproteobacteria bacterium | reverse complement strand
AACGACCTCGAGGTCACGATCGACAAGACGCTCGAGACCATCGCCTATGTGCGCGGGCTCGACCAGCAGCGCGCCGACGCCGAGCGGGCGCGCGCCAACCTGGCGCGCTATTTCTCGCCCAACCTGGTCGACCTGCTGGCCGAAAGCGACGAGCCGCTGGGTCCGGTGCGGCGCCAGACCGTCGGCGTGCTGTTCGTCGACATCGTCGGCTTCACCCGCATGGCCGAG
>VBAF01000286.1:8310-9213 GCA_005884705.1 Alphaproteobacteria bacterium | reverse complement strand
GTGTTCGGCCTGCCGATGGCCAGCCCGCACGACGCCGCCAACGCGCTGCGCTGCGCCGGACTGATGCTGACGGAGCTCGACGCCTGGAATGTCGCCCGCACCGGGCGCGGCGAGCTGCCGCTCGCCATCGGCATCGGCTTGAACTACGGGCCGGCGGTGATGGGCGATGTCGGCACCGAGCACAGCCTCAGCTTCACGGTGATCGGCGACACGGTGAACATCGCCAGCCGCCTGCAGGGCCTGACCCGCGAGCTCAAGACGCCGCTGGTGGTGGCCGACGCCATCCTGACGCAGATCGGCGGCGATCCGGCCAGCCTGCCGCTCGCGCTGCAGGACCGCGGCGAGCGCGAGCTGCGCGGCCGCACCGCGCCGATTCGTATCTGGACCGGTCGGGACTCCTGACGCAGACCGTCAGGTATCTGCCCTACGATGGATCGCAATGGTTGCCAGCGACGCCTTTGCCGAATTCCTGTGCGAGCAGCTCGCCCCGCTCGGCCGGGTCACGATGCGGCGCATGTTCGGCAAGACCGGCGTGTTCTGCGACGGCGTGATGTTCGGCATGGTGACGGACAACACGCTCTACGTCCGGGTCGACGACGACAACCGGGCGACATTCAAGGAAGCCGCAGCTTTCCCGCCGCTCAACTACGCGAAGAAGGGCAGCACCATCGACCTCGCCTTCTGGCGCGTGCCGGAGCGGCTGATGGACGAGCCCGACGAGCTCGTCGCCTGGGCGCGCGCGGCACTGGCGGCCGCGCGCCGGGTCGCGGCGAAGCGCGCTCCGAAGCCGCAACCGCGCCGAGTCGGGCACTAAAGCACCTTCTCCATGTAGACGCGGATGTGCGTGTCCTTGCCGTGCTCCGGCGGCGCCCGTCGCACGATCACGAAGCCATGCCGGCTGTA
>VBAF01000286.1:0-8296 GCA_005884705.1 Alphaproteobacteria bacterium | reverse complement strand
CGGGAGCGCGCGATCTCCGCCACGCGGCCGATCATGAAGCTGGCGATGCCGCTCTTCTGCCGCGCCGGGCTGACGCCGATCAGGGCGAGCTCGAGGTCCGCGTCCTGGCGGCGGGTGGCGATGGCGCCGACGATCGCGCCGCGATCGAGCGCGATGTAGAGGTCGCCCTGGTCGATGGCGCCGGCAAACCAGCCATAGGCATCGGCTGCGAGGTCGCGGCCAAGTCGCCGCACATAGGGCGCGAAGGCCGACCGCATCAGGCGATCGACCTCGGCGAGCTGGGCCGGCATCGCCGTGACCAGGGCGCAGGTCGGTTCAGCCGACATCGGCCGCATCGTGAAGATAGAGCCAGCCGATGTTGGCGATCGAGCGGTCGCCCGACGCCGCCATCGCCTGGTCGCGCGCCTGCTGCGCGGGCCCGTCGGGAAGATGGAAGCGCGTGCGGTTGTTGGCGCTTGCCTCTTGCAGGCGTGTCGCGCGCGGCTTGCGGATTTCCTCGTAGCGCCGCAGCGCCTCGGGGATGTCGTCCGGCAGGCTCTTCAGCAGGGACGCCAGCGCCGCTCCGTCCTCGATCGACTGCGCGGCACCTTGCGCCATGAAGGGCAGCATCGGATGGCAGGCATCGCCCAGCAGGGTGGCGCGCCCGGCGGTCCAGTGGGGCAGCGGCAGGCGGTCGTGCAGCGCCCAGATGTAGGTTTCGGGAAAGGCCTCGATCAGGCCGCGCACGATCGGATGCCAGCCCGCGTAGCGCGCCAACGTGTCGGCGACTTTGCCCTTGTCGGTCCAGCTGTCGGACGTCCAAGTGCCGTGCTCGGTGACGCAGACCACGTTCATGAAGCGGCCGGCCGACACCCAGTAGTGAACGACGTGGCCGTCCGGCCCCATCCAGTTGTGCGAGGCGCGCTCGATGTCGAGATGACGGATGCGCTCGGCCGGCACCAGCCCGCGCCAGGCGACGCAGCCGGTGAAGCGCGGCTTCTCGGGGCCGAACAGGACGTGGCGTACCCGGCTGTGGATGCCGTCGGCGCCGACCAGCAGGTCGGCCCCATCCGAGGCGCCGTTCTCGAAGCGCGCGACGGCGTGATCGCCTTTCTGCTCGAGGCCGACCAGCTTGTGGCCGACGTGCACGCGCTCGGGCGGCAGCGCCGCGGCCAGCAGGTTGGCGAGGTCGGCGCGATGGAAATGGTAATACGGCGCGCCGAAGGTCTCCTCGACCAACCGCCCAACCGGCGCGTGCTGCAGGGTGCGGCCGTCGTCCCAGCGTCGCTGATGCACGGCTTGCGGCAACACGCCGGCCGCGTCCAGCGCGGTCTTCAGCCCGAGCCGGATCAGCAGTCGCGAGGCATTGGGGCTGATCTGGATGCCGGCGCCGATCTCGGTGATGGCCGGCGCCTGCTCGTAGACATGGACGTCGAAGCCGGCGCGCAGCAGATGCAGCGCGGCCGACAACCCGCCGATGCCGCCGCCGATCACGGCGATCCTCACGAAAGAACCTGCCGCCACACCGCGCGGCCATCATCGCAGTGATCGCCGCGCCAGGCGACGTGGGTGTCGGGGCGGACCAGCACCAGCTTGGCCTCATAGATCGGCGCGACCGCCGGATCGTCGACGATCACCGTCTCGACCGGCACCGGCGCCGCATCGATCAAGGGCGAGGGATCGGCATCGCCGAAGCGCAGCAGGGTGAACCAGCGGCCGAGCCGGTCGTAGAGCGCCGAGCCGTCGTGCAGGAAGACGCTCGGCAGGCGGGCGCCCGGCGCGGTGGTCGGCCGGTAGACCACCGGATCGCACTCGACGCCGTCGTAGCGATAGCCGAACTCGATGCCCCAGCTCTCGTTCTCGGCGTTGCCCAGCGCGGCGATGCCGCGGGCCAGCGCCTCGGGATCGCGCTCCCTCTTGTAGAGCTCGGCGATCTTCAGCCGCACGTCGGTGTGCCGCTCGGAGGCGAGCCGATTGCGATAGCCGACCGGCCGCCGCTCGCGCTCGTAGGATTGGAGCAGGCCCGGACCGGCATGGCCGTTGACCACGGCGGCAAGCTTCCAGCCGAGATCGACGGCGTCGCCGATGCCGGTGTTCATGCCGTAGCCGCCGGTCGGGATGTACTGGTGCGCCGAATCGCCGGCCAGGAACACCCGGCCGCTGCCGTATCGCTCGGCCAGCAGCAGGTTGGTGAACCATGGATTGGCGACGACGATCTGCCGCTCGAAGCCGCCGCGGCCGACCCAGGCGTCGAGGACGGTGTTGGGATCCGTGTCGCCATCGGTCGGCATGCGCATCTGTAGTGTCCAGGTTTCCGTGTCGTCCTGGGCGATCAGGGTGCCCATGGCGCTCTGATAATGCCAGGCGACGCCGAAGGCCTGCAGGATGTCGCGCGCCTCGGAACGGAAATGCACCATATAGCGATGCGCCACGTTGGCCTTGCCGGAGAGCCCGATGCCGAGCTTGTCGCGCACGATCGACGAGCCGCCGTCGCAGCCAACGAGCCAGTCGCAGCGCACCGTCTCGGTCGCGCCGGTTTCGACCCCGCGCAAGGTGCAGGCGACGCCGCTCTCGTCCTGCGTGAAATCCTCGAACGCCACGCCCCAGCGCGCCTCGACCAGCGGGTCGCCCAGGATCGCGTCGCGCAGCACCGGCTCGATCACCACCTGGCTCACCCGCATCGCCGGCTCGCGCGGCTGGCTGCCGTCGTTGTTCGCCACGATCTCGGCGCGCTTCTCGACCACGCTGGGATAGCGGAAGCGGTGCAGCTCGCGGCCTCCCGCTTCCTTGGCGAGCGTGGTGATCCAGGCGACGTCGAAATTGTTCTGCTCCGGCACCGCGACGGCGCGCAGCTTGTCCGCCAGGCCGAGCCGGCGGAACAGCTCCATCGAGCGGCCGTTGGTGATGTCCATCTTGGGATGCCGCGTGGTCGAGGGCTGGCGCTCGACCAGCAGGCAACGCACGCCGAACGAGGCGAGCGTGCGCGCGAGAGTCATGCCGACCGGGCCGCCCCCCGCGATCAGGACAGGGACGTGCTTCAAGGCCTCAAGGCATACACGCAGAAGCCCATCCAGACCACGATGCCGGTGATCGACGGGATGGTGACGAGCGCCGGACCCGTGAAATTGAATCCGCTCCCCTGTGCCCGATGGCTTATAGTAGCGGAAACATGAGGCCTGTCTCGTCCTGGGGCCGTCTGGGGGCCGAGCCTCACGACGTCGTCGAGCTCACCGACCGCAGCACCGTCGCGCGCGTTCTCGCCGGCCGTTCGGGCATCGCCTATGGGCTGGGCCGCAGCTACGGTGATGCCTGCCTCAACCCGGGCGGCGTGCTGTGGCACACAGCGGCGCTCGATCGCTTCATCGCCTTCGACCCGGCGACCGGCCGGCTGGTCTGCGAGTCGGGCGTGGTGCTGCGCGACATCCAGCGGCTGATGATCCCGCGCGGCTGGAGCCTGCCGGTCGTACCCGGCACGCAGTTCGTCACGGTCGGCGGCGCGATCGCCAATGACGTACACGGCAAGAACCACCACGTGGTCGGCACTTTCGGCGAGCATGTCCGGCGGCTGCGGCTGGTGCGCGCCAGCGGCGAGACGATCGACTGCGGTCCCGACCAGAATGCCGAGCTGTTCGCGGCGACCGTCGGCGGCCTCGGTCTCAGCGGCCTGATCAGCGAGGCCGAACTGCAGCTTCGCCCGACACGCGGGCCGTGGCTCGAGGCCGAGACGGTGGCCTTCTCCGGCCTCGCCGACTTCTTCGCCTTGTCCGACGAGTCGGAGGCGGCGTGGGAGCACACCGTCTCGTGGATCGACTGCACTTCGGGCAGCGTGGTGCGCGGCCTCTTCATGCGCGCGCGGCCCTCGCCGGACCGAGCCGGCCGTCCGTGGCGCGAGCGGTCGCGACGCATCCCGCTCACGCCGCCGATCTCGATGGTCAATCGACTCTCGCTGAAACCCTTCAACGCGGTCTACTACGGGCTCGGCCGTCGCAGGACCGGGGTGCAGGTCGTCCACTACGAGCCCTTCCTGTTCCCGCTCGATTCGCTGCTCGACTGGAACCGGCTCTATGGCCCCAAGGGATTCTTCCAGTACCAGAGCGTGGTGCCGCGCGCGGCGGCGATGGATGCGACACGCGACATGCTCGACGCCATCGCCGCGTCGGGCGAAGGCTCCATCCTCGCCGTGCTCAAGACCTTCGGCGACCGCAAACCGGCGGGCCTGCTGAGCTTCCCGCGCGAAGGCGTGACCCTGGCGCTCGACTTCCGCAACAACCGCGCCGCAACGACGCTGTTCAGCCGGCTCGACGAGATCGTGCGCGCCGCGGGCGGGCGACTCTATCCGGCCAAGGATGCGCGCATGCCGCGCGCGCTGTACGAGGCCACCTACGCCAACCTCGGAGCCTTCACCGCGCATCGCGATCCGGGCATGAGCTCGGGCCTGTCGCGCCGGCTGATGGGAAGCTGAAAGGACGCTGCATGAGAATCGTCGTCATCGGAGCGACCTCGGGCATCGCCGAGCAGTGCTGTCGGCTGTGGGCTGTCGAGGGCGCGGACTTCGTGCTGATGGCGCGCGACACCGCCAAGGCTGAGAAGATCGCCGCCGACCTCGAGGTGCGCGGCGCCCGGTCTGCGACGCTGGCACGGGCCGAGTTCGCCGATCCCAGCGCGATCAAGGCCTTCGCCGACGCGACTGTCGCGGCGGGCCCGGTCGACATCGTGCTGATCGCCCATGGCTGGATGCCGCTCGAGCAGCACAAGCTCGACCTCGCGACCGCCGAGCAGGTGCTGCAGGTCAATGCCGTGTCGCCGGTGCTGTTCGCCGAAGCCTTCGCCGGTCCCTTTGTCCAGGCCGGCCGCGGCACGATCGCCATCATCGGCTCGGTCGCGGGCGACGTCACCCGCCGCACCAACTACCTGTACGGCGCCTCGAAGGCACTGCTGACGCGCTATGCCCAGGGCCTCGACCATCGGCTGGTCGGCACGGGCGTGAAGGTGGTGCTGATCAAGCCCGGCCCGACCGACACGGCGATGACGACGCACATGAAGCAGGCGGGCCAGCGGCTGGCGACGGCGGAGGACGTGGCGCGCGCGACGGTCGATGCCATCCGGCGCGGCACGCCGGTGGTCTATGCGCCGCGGCTGTGGCAGCTGATCATGCTGATCGTGCGCCACCTGCCGCGGCCGATCCTCAATCGCCTGCCGATCTAGCCTTTTCCTTCTCGGCCATCTTGGCCTTGAGCTGCTCCGGCGTCAGCCGGACGATGTGCTCGTTCTGATGGCTGTAGATGTCGTATTTCTGGACGTCGAGATCCTCGAGTACGATCTCGCGCGCCAGCACCTTGCGCTTCCACTCGACATGCTCGGTCTCGGCGGCGTGGAACTCGGGCATCACTTCCCTGGCGAACAGCTCGAGCGAATCACAGATGTCCTGATGGCTGGTCTTGCCCGCCTGGTTGAGCAGGATCACCTGGTCGACGCGGCTTTGCTGGAACTGGCGCAGCTTCCGGCGAATCGTCTCGGGCGAGCCGATCAGGCCCGACTCGAGTGCCTTCTTCTCCTCCGGGCCGCCCTTCCAGCTCTGATACTCCTTCCAGAGATCGGAGGTGCCCGGCGCATCGACGCCTTTGCGGCCGTAGTAGGAGAGCGCGAAGATGAAGAAGGTCCAGCCGGCGGCCTTGGCCTCGGCCTCCGCGTCCGTCGGCGCGCACATGAAGCCCGACACCATGGCGACGTTGGGATTGCTCGGATAGTCGGTGAGCTTCTGCAGGTTGTTGAGCAGGTTGTTGTAGTATTTGTGCACCCACGCGCGGGCCGCCTCGGGGGTGACGAAGGTGAAGCCGAGCGCGCCCATGCCCCATTCGCCGGCCTTGCCGATGGTCTGGATGTTGGAGCACGCGACCCACAGCGGCGGGTGCGGCTTCTGGTACGGCTTGGGAATGACGTTGCGCGCCTCGAAGTCGTAGTACTGGCCGTGGAACTCCCAGCTCTCGCGCGTGAACATCGGCACGATCGCCTTGACTGCTTCCTCCCAGCGTTCGCGCTTGTCGCGCACGCGGATGCCGAACGGATGCAGCTCGGCCGGCCCCGCCGCCTCGCCCATGCCGAGATCGACGCGGCCGCCGGACAGCAGATCGAGCGTCGCCACCTTCTCGGCGACGCGATGCGGCTGGCTGGTGGTGAGTTGGACCACGCCATGGCCGAGGCGGATGCGCTTGGTGCGCTGGCTGGCGGCGCCCAAGAACACCTCAGGCGCCGAGGAGTGCGAGTACTCCTCGAGGAAATGATGCTCGACTTCCCAGGCGTAGTCGTAGCCGAGCTTGTCGGCGAGCTCGATCTGGGTCAGCGAATCCTGCAGCAGCTGGTACTCGCTCGTCGGACTCCACGGCCGCGGCAGCTGGTGCTCGTAGAAGATGCCGAATTTCATGATTTGACTAGATGCCGAATTTCATGCTCGCTTCCTCGACCCCATCGGTGTCATCCCGAGGCCGCAGGCCGAGGGACCTTTGTTGTCGCTGGAAGGGTCCCTCGCTTCGCTCGGGATGACAACCTTACTGTCGCGCCGCCTTGCAAAACACCGTGATGCGCTCGACCAGCTTGGGGATCAGCGTCTTGGGGAAGTCGTGGCCCCAGCCGGGCCAGGTCTCGATCTCGGCGCCCGGCACCAGGCGGGCGATGTCGCGGCCGCATTCGACCGGCAACAGCGGATCCTCCTCGCCGTGCAGCACGAGCGTCGGCACCTTGATTTTCTTGAGCAGCTCGACGCGGTCGCCCGACGCCATCACCGACAGATACTGCCGTGCGGAGCCCTCGGGCCACCAGCGGCGGTCGACGTTCTTCTCGACGAAGGCGCGCAGCTCGGCCTCGGGCGTCGGATAGCCGGGGCTGCCGATGGTCTGACGCTGCTTCATGCCATGCTTCACGAGCTGCTCGCGCGCCGGCCCCTCGGGCTGCGCCGACAGCATGGCCAGCGCCTCGGGCTTGCCCGGCGGCAGGCCGGGACGGCCACTGGTAGAGTAGATCGAGACCATCGAGCGGGTGCGCTCCGGATACTGCGCGGCGATGATCTGCACGATCATGCCGCCCATCGAGGCGCCGACCATGTGAGCACGCTCGATGCCCAACGCGTCGAGCAGGCCGATCGCGTCGGCCGCCATGTCCTTCAGGAGATACGGTGCGTCGACCTTCTCGCCCTTCATGATTTTCTGGATCGCTGCCGGGATGTTGGGCACGCCCCAGGAGTCGAAGCCGGTCGACAGGCCGGTGTCGCGGTTGTCGAAGCGGATCACGTGGAAGCCGCGCTGCGCCAGTCCCTGGAACAGCGAGTCCGGCCAGATGGTGAGCTGCGCGCCCAGGCCCATCACCAGCAACAGCGCGGGATCGCTCTTGTTGCCAGCGGTCTCGTACTCGATCTCGATACCGTTCGCTTTGACCCGGGCCACGGTTCCTCCGATCGATCCAGTTTACCGCCGGGAGCGGGCCGCAAGTGCTTGCGCGAGCCAACTTACGGCGCCGATGGCTGCCGCCACGGCAGCCTCCTTCGAGGCATAGGCGGCGCCGGAATGGTATGCAACCGCCGTCCAGAGGCCGGCATCCTCGACGTCGCGGCGAAACGCCTCGAATCCGAAACTGCCGTCGGGCCGCCGGAACAGGTCGACACACCGGTCGTGCTCGGCATTCTCGATGCTGTCCAGGACGAGCCACGACTTGTCGATGCGCGTGGACATGACGGCTCAATATCGTCCGCGCCGTGCCGACCACCACAGCGCCAGCGGCTTCTGCCACGGCGCCCAACGTCGGTCGAGCAGACGCGCCGGCAGCAGGATCGGCAACGCCGCCGGATCGACCTCGGCTCGGTGCGCGCGCGCCTCGGCCAGCAGTGCCGCGCGCTCCGGCCCCTCGCCCATCAGCCAGGCCGCCGCCACGGCGCGCGCCGCGNNNCTCGCTCGTCACGCCCAGGACGGCGAGCTGCAGGTCGGCGAGCGCATGGCCGGCGCGGACCACGTCGAGCGGGCCCTCGATCTCCTCCTCGCGGGCATCGACGAGGTCGACCAGGCGCTGCAGGGGAAGGGCGTGCCGCCTCGCCGTTTCGCTGAGCGATTCAACGACCGGCTGGGCGCGCGGCGTGCCCGCGCCCGTCGCCTCCGCGGCCGCATCGCGCCACCATTGCAGGCGGATCCGCGCCAAGATCGGCTCCCGGGCGACCGCTCGGGTGCGGGCAAGTTCGTGGTCGAAGGCCAATAACGCCAGCAGGTCCCGGCGCTGCGGTTCGGGAGCAAACAGCGTCGCCAGGAAGCGGTCGCGGTCTGCCCGGCGCACCTCT
>VBAF01000600.1 GCA_005884705.1 Alphaproteobacteria bacterium | reverse complement strand
AGTTGACCGAGATGTGGCTCATCACCAGCTCGTTGGCCGGGGTCTCGGCCGGGATGACGCGGTAGCTGCCGTCGCCGGGGCGGAACGGCCGGTCGCCGCGCCTGTGCAGGCCGGCGGTCGAGATGATGACGACGCGCCGATGGGCGAGCGGCTTGCCGGGCAGCGGCGGCGTGTCGTCGTAGCTCGGGCATTCGACGCGCCGCAGGTGGTTCGCTTCCACCTCGGGCATATCGGAGAGTCGCTTCACCATGGTGACCTGCGGAGTTCAGGAGGCGATTTTGCGCAGGGCCTCGAGCGTTGTCTCGGCCTCCGGGCGACGAGTGTAGTCGGGATCGGCCTGCACCGAGCGGACGATGCCCTCGGCATCGACCACGAAGCGCGACGGCACCGGCAGGCGCCACGACGGATCGCCGTTGCGGACGGCAAGGTCGTTGCCGAAGCCGAGATAGACCTGGCGTAGGTCGTCGGGGAGGACAAAGGCAAGGCCGAACGCCTCGGCCACGCGCAACTGCTCGTCCCACAGGATCGGGAAAGTGAGCTTCTGCTTGGCGGCCATGTCCGCGGTGCGTTCCGGCAGCTCGGGCGAGATCACGACGAGGGATGCCCCGAGGGCGGCGATATCGGCGTAGATGGTTTGCAGAGCGTCCAGCTCATGTCTGCAATAGGGTCACCACGATCCTCGAAAGAACGACAGGACCAGTGGCCCACCCGCCAGCAGGTCTTCGGAGGAGACGCGGCGGCCGTCGTGATTGGCTATATCGAACGCCGGCATGCGGCCGCCAACCGGAACGATGCGGTCGAGGATGCCCGAGTGGCGCAGATCCTCGGTGGCGCGGTGCATGATCGCCTGGCGCTCCGGCGGGATGCGCGATGCGGCGGCGGCGCGGGCGGCGGCGAGCTTGTCTTCGAGCGACATGACTTTTCCTCTCAGCGGGGGGCGAGCTTGGTGTAGGTTTCGCGCATGGCGAAGATGGTGTGGTCGGCGCAACCATTCTCGCGTTCGACATTGGCGGCCGCATATTCGGGCGACTGCATCATGGCGAGGAACGCCGCGCGCGAGGGATAGCGGACCAGGGCGACATAGTCCCAGCGATGGAGGTCAGGCACGCCGAGCGCCACGGCTTCGGCGTCGCCGGTCCAGATGATGCCGCCGCCCTGCGCCTTTATCAGCGCGATGGTGAGCCTGCTGTAGCGCAGATAGGCGTCCCAGCCGCTGCCGTTGCCGTCGAGCGATCGCTCGCGGAAGCGCATCAGGTTCAGCATCACCACCGGGGCGTCGTCCGGTAGCGCGCGCAGCGCCTCGTCGTTGAGATGCTCGATCATCTCGGCCCGTCGAGTAGGGCGAGGGCGGGCCGGGCGACGGCCTCGAGCGCCTTCCGCCTGGCGCGGGTGCGCGCCAGCACCCGGATGCCCAGCAGCACGCCCAGCAGATGGTCGGCGACGGCCTCGGCATCGAGATCGGGGCGGGCGGCCTCGACATTGCGCCGGAAGAAGGCGCGCAATTCGTCGAGGTAGCCGGCCACCACCTTGCCGAGCGTCGCATCGTGCGGCGCCACGTCGAGCGCCGAATTGACCAGCAGGCAGCCCTTGCGGTCGGGATCCTTGAGCGACCGGTCGATGATCTCGGCGATGAAGGCGGCGATCGCCTGTTTCGGCTGATGCATCGAGCGGTTGGCGTAGCGCTCGAGGGCCCGGGCGAACAGCGCCCGCTTGTCGCCGTAGGCGTTGTAGAGGCTGGCGCCGCCGATCCGCATGGCCTCGGCGAGGTCGCGCACCGTGGTCGCCTCGTAGCCGCGATGCCAGAAGCAGTCGACCGCCGAATCGAGGGCGCGCTGCTCGTCGAAATCCTTGAGCCGGGCGATGATGTCATCCAAGCGCAATTTTGGAGCAAGCGCTACAAAATAAAACGCCTCACGGCTTGCCCAGAACTTCGCCCAAGACCTGATCGGTGTGCTCGCCGAGCTTGGGCGCGGAGCGCGCCGAGACCGGCCGCCTGCGGTCGAAGGTTATCGGCAGCCCGACCACCTGGGGATCGCCGTCGGGCAGCTGTTGCAGCAGCTCCGAGGCGGCGAATTGCGGCGTGTTGGCGAGCTCGCCGATATCGTTGACCGCCGCGCACGGCACGCCCGCCGTCTCGAGCGCCTCGAGCCACTCGGCCCGCGTCTTCGTCTTCATCGCCGCCGCGATCTGCGGCAGCAGCTCGTCCTTGTGCGCGACGCGCGCGGCCGACTTGGCGAACTTCCCCGTCGCCCATTCGGCATGGCCGAGCACGACCGCGCAGCGCGCCCACAGCCGGTCGTTGCCCGGCGCGAGGCAGAGCGACAGGCCGTCGGCGCAGTCGAAGGTCTGGTAGGGCACGATCACGTTGCCGCCGGTGCCGTGGCGCTGCGGCACGTTTCCGGTAGCGATGTAGGAATTGACCTGGCCCTCGACCCAGTGAACCGCCGAATCGAACAGCGAGGTGTCGACCAGGCAGCCCTTGCCGGTCCTGTCGCGCTGCCGCAGCGCCGCCAGCGCGCCGATCGTGCAGAACATGCCGGTCGCCTTGTCGTTGATCGAGGCGCCGCAGAAGGTCGGCGGATCCTCGGGCCGACCGGTCACGGTCATCATCGCCCCGTAGGCCTGCAGCAGGGGATCGAAGCCCGGTTTCATGCGCATCGGGCCCTGGTAGCCGAACGCCCAGATCGAGCAGTAGATCAGCCGCGGATGGCGCGCGAGCATCGCTTCGGGGCCGATGCCGATCTCGTCGACCACGCCCGGCCGCAGGTTCTGGATCAAGATGTCGGCGGTCTCGGCGAGCGCATGGAGCTTGTCGACATCGGCCGCCAGCTTGAGGTCGAGCACGACCGAACGCTTGTTGCGGTTCTGCGAGTAGAAA
>VBAF01000063.1:34459-42037 GCA_005884705.1 Alphaproteobacteria bacterium | reverse complement strand
GCCGCGGTGAAGGCGCTGACCGGCGGCAAGGGCGCCGACGTGATCTACGACCCGGTGGGCGGCGAGGTGCTGGAGAAATCGATGCGCGCGGCGGCCTACGGCGCGCGGCTGCTGATCGTCGGCTTCACCTCTGGCGGCCCGAGCAAGATCATGTCGAACCATGTGCTGATCAAGGGGCTGACCATCCTCGGCGTGCGCGCCGGCGAGACGATCGCCCGGATCGCGCCCGAGCTCGGCCGCGACTATGTCGAGGTGCTGCCCAGGCTTGCGGCGCAGGGCGTCATGCGCCCGCACATCTCGCACCGCTTCCCGCTGGAACGAGCCGCCGACGCCTTCCGCGCCCTGCTCGACCGTCAGGTCGTGGGCAAGGCCGTGATCGAGATGAGCGGCGGCTAGCTGGGCTTGAAGGTCGTGCGTTTTGCCGCTATGTTCAACAAATACTCCATAATGTTGAACAAAGGCAAATCGATGCCGAAAAGCGCAGCCAGAAGAACCGAGCAACGCCCGACAGCCTCGGGCGACGGCCAGCGCGTGCGCATCGAGGCCGTCATGAAGGCGGCCGAGAGAGCCGGCCTGTTGAAGAAGAAGAGCGGCCGCGTTGCAGGCCGGGTCAGCTCGGCTCTGGTAGAGCAGGCCAAGAAACGCACCGGCATCCAGGCGGACACCGACCTGATTGCTTTCGCTCTCGCGAATATCGCGCTCGAAGACGACTTTGCCGAAACCTTTAAGAGAGTCCGCGGCAAGGTCGACGCCGGTCTGAAGCTTGGCTTCTGAGTGGCCGATTTCGATTTCGATGCCGTGGTCAGATGGGCGCGGTTCGACCCGCGCAAGACCTTGGCCCGCCGCGCCGATGCGCAACTCCCCTTCGTCGGCGAGGAGAGTCTTGCCGGCGGGGCGCTGCTGCTCGATACCTGTGTGTACATCGACCAACTTCAGGGTCGTTCGCCGTCGGTCGTCAATGGCGTGGTCACGGCGCGTCAGGTCAACCACTCAACCGTTGCCCTGCAGGAGCTGATGCACACGGTTGGGGTGCTCGATCCCGACGACCGTCGCACGTCGACCGCCATCGCGGCGATTCGCACCTTGATCCGATCGATGCAGCCGCATCGCATCGTCGTGCCCGATAGCGACATTCTCGGGCGGGCTGCCTTGCTCGCCGGAATGCTGTGCCGGCTGCAGGGGTATGGGGTCGACCGCAAGCTCCGCGCGCTGGCTGATTGCGTGGTCTTCCTGCAGGCCCAGAAGCTTGGGCTCACCGTGCTGAGCGCCAATATCGGCGACTTCGACTGGCTACTGCAGCTCGTGCCCTCGGGCCGCGTCTTGTTCTACCGTCGGCTGCAAAGCTAACGCGGGATGATGGTGACCCGGCGGTCCTTCTCCGACGCGTCGTTGCTGCCGAAGCTCATGTTGCCGAACGCCTCCGGGTTGGAGGCGATCACCACGTCCTTGGCCGGGTAGCCCGCCTTGATCAGCTCGCTGGCGACCGCCTGCGAGCGCTGCTGGGCGAGCTTGGCGTTGTAGTTCTTGTCGCCCAGCTTGTCGGTCTGGCCGACCACGCAGACCTTGGTCGCCTGGCGCGCCTTGGCGGTCTTGGCCGCTTCGGCGATCGCCGGCTTGTATTCCGGTTTCACGACGGCGCTGCCGAGATCGAACAGCACCCAGGTCGGTTTGGACACTGCCGCCGAGCCGACATTGCCGGGGCACGGGCCGGCGGTCTGCGCCAAGGACGGTGCGGCGAACAGCGCAACCGCTGACGCAAGCAAGATGAGGCGGGTCACTTGAGCTCTCCCTTCAGGGCCATCTCGACGAACGGCAAACGGTCGTTGCCGAAGAACATCAGGTCGCCCACGAACATCGTCGGCGCCCCGAATACACCGCGCGCGACCGCATCGTCTGTGGTCGATTTGAGGCGGTCCTTGACGTCCTGGTCCTGGATCCGATCGCCGAACTTCTGCGCATCGAGGCCCGCCGCGGTCAGCACGGCGGCGACCTCCTTGATGTCGTTGAGGTTGCGGCCGTCGACCCACATCGCCTTGTAGACGGCGGGGTGATAGCGCTCGAACAGGCCGTCGATCTGCGCCGCCGCCGCGCCGCGCATCAGGGCCAGCGTATTCACCGGGAAATGCGGATTGCGCTTGAACGGCACGCCGTAGTGGCGGGCCCACATCGGCAGGTCGAAAGCGCTCCACTTCGACTTGAGCTCGACCGTCATCGGCGAGGCATTGCCGGTCGCCTTGAACACGCCGCCCAGCAGCATCGGCTTGCGCGCCAGCGCCGCACCGGCGCGCTTGGCGATCGCCTCGACCTGGCTGTCGGCCAGGTAGGAATAGGGGCTGCCGTAGTCGAAGTAGAATTCCAGCGTGCGGGCCATGGTGGCTCCTCCTTGCTTGTGGCGAGGCTGCGCCGCTTCTAGCCTAGAGCGGTTCCCGATCATGTGGAACCGCAAGCGGTTCCACATGATCGGGAACGCGCGCACCGGTGATGTTGGTGTCACAGAGCACATTCCGTCCGGCTGGTTACAGCCGGACGGAATGTGCTCTAGGCTCAAGAAAGTTTGGGGAAGGACGCCATGAGCCGGGTTGCAGGCAAGGTCGTGCTGGTGACGGGCGCCGGGTCGGGCATCGGCCGCGCCACGGCGAAGCTGCTGGCGGCCGAAGGCGCCACGGTGGTGGTGACCGACATCAACAAGCCGGGCGGTCTCGAGACGGTGCAGCAGATCGGTGCGGCCAACTCGGGAGGAGGGGCCCGCTTCGAGGAGCACGACACCGCCCGGGAAGAGGACTGGAAGCGCATCATCGACGGGCTGATGGCGCGCGAGGGCAAGCTCAACGGGCTGGTCAACAACGCCGGCATCGCTGGGCCCTATCCCTCGACCTTCGAGACCGAGACGGTCGAGCAGTGGCGGCGCATGCTGTCGATCAACGTCGAGGGCGTGTTCCTCGGCTGCAAGCACGGCGTGCCGGCGATGAAGCAGTCGGGCGGCGGGTCGATCGTCAACACCTCGTCGCTGGCGGCATTCCTCGGCACGCCGGCGCTCTCGGCCTACGGCGCCAGCAAGGGGGCGGTGCGGCAGTTCACCAAGACCGTGGCGATGGATTGCGCCCGCAAAGGCTACAAGATCCGCTGCAATTCGGTCCATCCCGGCATCATCATGACGCCGATGGGCCAGGGCATCCTGCCCAACGACAAGGCGCGCGAACGGGCGCTGCGGACCATCCCGATCGGCGAATTCGGCGCGCCGGAGGACATCGCCTATGGCATCCTGTACCTGATTTCCGACGAGTCCCGCTTCGTCACCGGCAGCGAGCTGGTGATCGACGGCGGCATGAACGCGATCTGACCGGAGGCGGCCGATGCGCCAGCAAGACCAGGTAGCGTATCTCGAGCGTATGCTGGGCATGGTGAAGACCAACACCCGCGATGACGGCCCCGGTCTCAGCCACACCCGGGTCGAGGGCTACTTCGATCCGGCGCAGTACCGGCGTGAGGTCGACGTGCTGTTCCGCAGGCACCCGATCGTGGTCGGCCATTCGGCCCAGGTCGCCAAGCCGGGCGACTTCGTCACTCACGATGCCACCGGCCAGCCGATCCTGATCGTCCGCGGCAGCGACGGCGTGCTGCGCGCCTTCCTCAATGTCTGCCGCCATCGCAGCGCCACGGTCGAGCCCAAGCCGTGCGGCGCGGGCAAGCGTGCCTTCGTCTGCCCCTATCACGGCTGGAGCTACGATTTGACGGGGCGGTTGCTCGGCATCACCGATGGCTCCGCCTTCGGCGACGTCGACAAGAGCCAGCACGCCTTGCGCCCGCTCAAGCTGGCGGAGAAGTACGGGCTGATCTGGGTCGTGCCGACGGCGCTGGCGGATGGCGAGAATGCAGGTCTCGACATCGACGCCTATCTCGGCGCGGTGCAGCCCGACCTCGAGGGCTGGACGATGGAAGGCTGGCAGCGCCACAGTTTCGAGCCGATCGTCAAGAACATGAACTGGAAGCTGGTGATCGACACCTTCCTCGAGCTTTACCACTTCCGCTACCTGCATCCCTCGACCGTGTTCCCGCTGTTCCTCGACAACATCGCGACCTACGAGCAGATGGGCCGACACATCCGCATCGCGGCGGCCAAGCGGACGTTGACCGAGATCGAGAGCCAGCCGAAGGCGGACTGGCGCATCCTCGACCATGCGATCGTGCTCTATTCGATCTTCCCCAACACGGTGCTGACCTACACCCAGGACCATTGCGGGATTTTCACCAGCTTCCCGATCTCGCCGGAGGAAGCGGTGCTGCACTTCTCGGTGCTGATCAGCCCCGAGGAGAAGGCCAGGAAGCCGGAGAGCTACTGGGAGGCCAACCGCAACCTGTTCGCCTCGGCCCTGGTCGAGGATCTCGGCATCGGCGAGACCATCCAGCGCAACTGCCACACCGGCGCCAACCGCCAGCAGACCTTCGGGAAGTTCGAGAAGGCGCTGGGCTGGTATCACGCCGAGGTAGACCGGGCGATTGCGTAGCAATCGCCGGCGGCGTGTAGCGCTGCAGGGAGCTATGCGTTTTGCCGACGCAGTCGGCAAAAGCGCTGAGCGACCGAAGCGCGGGCGCCGCGCCGTGCAGAACGAATCAAGGGGGCGAAACGAGAAAGCGGGCCTGAGGCCCGCTTCACGATCCTTGTCTTTTCTGCACGGCGCGGGCTCTCGCGCCTCTGAAGGCGCTGCCGCCCGCCGGCGCCTCAGAAGGCGCCTACTTGATCGTCACCTGGTGGGTCAGCTTGTCGCCGTCGGTGATCGTCACCGAGGTAAAGCCGAGCAACTTCAAGAGGTCGAAGAAGGTCGCGTCCTCGGCCACCGTGCGCTCCTGGAAGAACGGCGACAGGCGCGACATGGTGGTCATGTTGGCGAGCAGCGCGCGCATCCGGTAGATCGTGCCGAACTCGTTGGGGGCGAGGCCGACGACGATCAGCTTGTCGGCCTTCTCGCCCTTGACGAACACCGCATAGGGCACGCGATAGGACGACTGGATGGTGCCCTGCGACACCACCGTGACGAACTGCACGCGCTGCGGCCGGTCGGCTCCGGCGATGGTCTGCATCGTCGATTCGTAGACCTCGGTCGAGTTCGGCTTGGGGTAGTAATAGCCGATGTACTTGTCGTCGCTGGCGGCGGCGGCCGGCTTGGCTGGCGCGGCGGGCTTTTGCTGCGCCAGTGCGGGCAGTGCGACCATCAGGGCAACCGCCGCAGCGGCCGCGAACGTCTTCATCATCCGGCACTCTCCGAAGTCTTGAGGGCTAGAACAGGGTATAGCCGCCATCGATGACGAAGTCGCGTCCCGTCGTGTATTTGGTGGCGTCCGACGCGAGGTAGACCGCGAGCGGTCCGAAATCGGCGCCGACCCCCCAGCGCCGTTCGGGAATGCGCGGCATCACGTTGCCGGCGAACTTGGGGTTGCCGAAGGCATTGGCCGTCATCTCGGTCTCGATCCAGCCGGGCAGGATCGAATTGACGCTGATCTTGTAGCGCGCCAGCTCGACGGCGAGCGCCCGCACCATGGCGCAGACGCCGCCCTTGCTCGCGCCGTAGTGGCTCGAGCGCGCCGCGCCCTCGATCGCCGCGGTGCTGGCCATCGCGACGAGGGAGCCTCCCTTGCCGCGCTCGACCATGTGCTTGGCAGCGGCCCGGAAAGTGAAGAACACGCCGTCGAGATTGACCCGCGTGACCCGCCGCCATTCCTCGTAGGCCATCTCCAGGATCGAGCCCTTGCCGCGCCCCGAGACGCCGGCATTGGCGACGCAATTGTCGACATGGCCCAGCACCTTGACGGTCTCGGCGAAGGCGTCGTTGACCTGCTTCTCGTCGCCGACATCGACGATCTGGGCGTGGACCTTGCGGCCGTGGCGCTTGAGCTTCTCGGCGGCCGCGTCGGTCTTTTCCTTGCGGGTGCCCCAGATGCAGACATCGGCGCCGGCCTCGGCCAGCGCATCGGCCATGCCCAGGCCGATGCCGCCATTGCCGCCGGTCACCAGCGCGACCTTGCCCGTGAGATCGAAGCCTTTGTAGGCCATGAACGCTTCCTCCCTCATGTTCCTCTCCCCCGTTAGGGGGAGAGGTTAGGAGAGGGGGGAGTCGACGTGCGTCGCCCCCTCTCCCCGCCTCTCCCCCTAGCGGGGGAGAGGAGAATGAACAAGGGGCGGGCCGTCGAGGCTCAGTTCAACTGATCCGTCTCGACCAGCACGATCTCCGCGTCCTCGCTGGCGCGCAGCTCGATCTCGGCCTCGTCGACCACGGCCACGCCGTCGCGCGCACTGGCCGTCACCGCGCGGCCGTCGGATCCCACGACCTCGACCTTGCCCTTGGCCGGCACCAGATAGGCCGGCTTGCCGTCGAGCTTCTGGCGGATCGTCTGGCCGGCCTTCAGCGTGCCGGCATAGAGCGCCCCGTCGGCGTAGAGCGGGATTGCGCCGTCATGGCCGCGGCCCGAGGCCAGCGGCACCAGCTTGCCGTCGCGCGCGCCGGCCGGGAACTGCACCGTCTCCCAGCGCGCCGGCACGCCTTCCTTGTTGGGCAGGATCCAGATCTGGAACAGCTCGGTCTCGTCCTGCTCACGGTTGTACTCGGCGTGCTGGATGCCCTGGCCCGCGCTCATCACCTGGATCTGGCCGGCCTCGGTGCGGCCCTGGTTGCCGAGATGGTCCTGGTGGGTGATCGCGCCTTTGATGACGTAGGTCACGATCTCCATGTCGCGATGGGGATGCGGCGGGAAGCCGGTCTGCGGCGCGATCTTGTCGTTGTTCCAGACGCGCAACGCACCCCAGTGCACACGATCGTTGTTGCGGTAGTCGGCGAAGGCGAAGTGGAAGTTGGCCTTGAGCCAACCGTGGTCCGATTTGCCGAGTTTCTCGAAAGGCCTGAGTTCGATCATGGTGTTACCTCTTGCCGCCAAGATGGCCACTGAGGACAAGCGATCAAGTTTCGCGTTGGTAACGACCCCTTGGGCGCGTTAGGGGCGCCTCAGGGCGGCGCGATCAGGAAGGCCTTGCTCGAGTTGAAGATCCAGGTGTCGAGGAAGCCGATCTCATGCGGCGTGCGCCCGAGCGCGCTCATGGCGCCGGCAAGGCACGACCAGTTCAGGATCTCCTGCTGGCCGCTGTCCTCGACCGCGGCGGCTTCGAGCCCGCGCCAGGCTGCCCAGTCGCAGCGCTCGAGCGCGTCGAACATCCGGAGATCGGCCGCGGTGTCGGGCCAGAGGAAGTTGTTCTTCGGTGTCAGGAAGGCGTGGCTCCAGCCTGACGAGGCGATCAGCGCCACGCGATACGGCGAGTCGGCGAGGATGCGTGCCGTCGCCGCGCCGAGATCGAACAGCCGTCGCGGCGAGGGCGCCGGCGGATCGAAATCCTGCTCGCCGATCTCGCGATCGAACACCGGCAGCCCGCCGCGCTGCGCCAGTACCTTGCGGCCGTAGCAATTGATGGCGAAGGGCACGAATGGATAGTCGAATCCCTTCCGCTCGTAGTCGAGATAGAGAATGGCGTTGGTGAAGGCGTGGCCGAGCGGATGGTGCAGCGGCTTGTAGGCGTAGGCAGTGTCGAAGCCT
>VBAF01000063.1:33782-34297 GCA_005884705.1 Alphaproteobacteria bacterium | reverse complement strand
ATCAGCACGAAGTCCGGCTTGAAGGCGTCGAGCGCCGCGCGAGTCTTCCTGAACCAGGCGACCATCGCCGCGCGATGGCGGCCTGCCTCGGCCGCACCCTGGTCGTCGGCCCATTGGGTGCGCGCGGGCGCCGGCCAACCTTCCGGCGACCGCAATGTCTCGGGCAGCTTGGGATTCGTCAGCATGCGCCGGAAGATCCACGACATGCGTTCGTCGGGACCCCAGAGCGGCGGATAGTGGGTCAGTCCAAGGGCGAGGATTTCAGCCATGCCGTATGGTAAACCCGGCGGCATGACCGTCCAACGCCAAGCCGCCTGCCATTGCGGCCAGTTCCGGCTCCGCCTCGAGGGCGACCCCGCGCTCGTCTCGTCCTGCCACTGTCTCGCCTGCCAGCGCCGCACCGGCACGCTGTTCGCCTCGAACGCGTTCTTCAAGCGCAGCCAGATCGTGTCGATCGAGGGCGAGCACCGCACCTGGCCGCGCGCCGGCGACAGTGGCCAGGTCCTGACCTTCCA
>VBAF01000063.1:33103-33690 GCA_005884705.1 Alphaproteobacteria bacterium | reverse complement strand
AAGCACGGCTGGCTGCCGTTCCCGGCCGCCATCCCCCATCATCGCCAGAACCCGTAGGCTATTTCGGCGCGGCCTGGGTCGGTGACTTGGGTGGTGGCACGAGGCCGAGCGCCACCGCGCGCGGCAGGCTGTCGACCACGTCCCAATGCTCGGCGAGCTTGCCGTTCTCGATCCGGAAGAAGTCCGCCGTCGTGAACTGGAGCTTGCGGCCCGATGGCGGCAGGCCGAGGAACGGGCCGTCCTGCGTGCCGGTCCACAGGGTGCGCACGACGATCTTGTCGCCTTCGGCGAGGATCTCCTGGATCTCGCCGCGATAGTCGCTGAAGCCTGCCAGCACGTTGGCCAGGAACTGCTTCCGGCCGGCGGCCCGGATGTTCGGATTGTGCTCGATCAGCCCGTCGGCGACGAAGCGGTCGGCGGCGTCCGGCTGGCGCTGGTTGATCACGGTCTCGAGGAAATCGCGGTAGAGCCGCTTGTTGGCCTCGAGATCGGCGGCAGAGGCCGTAGTCGAAGCGACGGCGATCAGCAAGGCGAGGATCAAGGTGCGCATGAGGTCTCCTGACGGTTCGACCGAACCCTAGGAATCC
>VBAF01000063.1:0-33027 GCA_005884705.1 Alphaproteobacteria bacterium | reverse complement strand
GCCGGCCGTTCGCGGCGCTCCTTGCGGTAGACCAGGTAGTAGCTCTGGCGCAGCGGCACCGGGTCGTTGCGGAACGGCTTGATCAGCCGGCCCGCGGCGAGCTGCCCACCGACCAGTTCGTCGGCCCCCAGCGCGATGCCGAGGCCGTTGGCGACCGCCTCGTACATCACCTGGGCGTTGTCGAAGCTACGGCGCCGGCGCGGCCGGTAGCCGGGGAGGCCAACGCCCCGCAGATACTGCGACCACAGATCCGGCGCCTGGACGATGTCGAACAGCACGGCGCGATCGAGCGCCGTCGGCGCGATCGGCCGGCCAGCGCGCAGCAGGCTTGGCGCGGCGACGGGGAAGACCTGGTTGCGGAACAGCCGATCGGCGGCGAGGCCCGGCCAGCGTCCGGTGCCGAAGCGGATGGCGGCGTCGTAGCGATCGCCGGTCAGGTCGATCAGCTCGGCCGACGTCTCGATCTCGACATCGAGGTCCGGGCGCGCCTGCTTGAAGGCGGCCAGCCGCGGCAGCAGCCACAGGCTGGCGAAGGACTGCAGCACCGATAGCCGCAGCATGGTCTGCCGGCGCGGTGGTCGCAGCGCCTCGCTCTCGCGCTCGATCAGGTCGAGCGCGCCCCCCACCGCCTCGAGGTAGCGTGCCCCCGCCGTCGTGAGCTCGATCCGGCGGTTGAAGCGGCGGAACAGGGCGACGCCCAGCTCGTGCTCGAGGTCGGCGATCCGACGGCTGACCGCCGACGGCGTCAGGCCGAGCGAGCTGGCGGCGACGCTGAAGCTCAGCGCCCGTCCGGCGGCGACGAAGACGGCAACCGATCGCAGTGATGGCGCGCGCAAGGCAGGCCTGCTAGCGCGTCGAGAGAGAGCGATCGGAACTTTGCTCTAGCATGTGCGGGCCGGTCGAGAATGACATGTCAGGCAGCATGTCACGAGTGCGCGCTGCTCCCTGAAGGGTGTGGATAAGCCTTCGCCGGCGTGGTCATTCTGGGCAATGGCCCGGGTTTTCAGGCCCGGAAACAGCGGGGTTTTTCGCCGGCCATTGCCCATAATAGGATCGGCGCGCCAACCGTGTTTTAGTTGCGGGCATGAGCCGTCCCCATTGCCCTGCCACGACCTCGCGGTTCGCCGAAAACGGTGCGCCTGACAAAAACGGCGAAAACGGTCGAAAACGGCTCAGCCGAACGCGGTCGCTAGCGGCCTTCGCGCCACCACGCGCTGCCCAGCGCCACCAGGAAGGCGAGCGCCACCAGGATGCCGGGCAGCAGCGGCGTCTGGTTGATGCCGGCCACCGTGTAGCCCTCGTTGCGGCGCAGGCCGATCCAGTCCGAGCCGCCGGCGGCGCGGCCGGGGCGCACCGAGCGGATGTCGGGATCGGGATTGTCGGACAGCCACATCATGGTGCCGCCGGAGGCCTCGACCAGCGGCTTCAGCTTCGCATCGGTCGCGCGCACGTCGGAGAACTCGAGCGGGTCGGGGTTGCCGACCGCGGCCACGGTGCGCAGCGTGCCGTCGTCGAAGCGGTAGAGGCCGGGCTTGTCGACGTCGACGACCGCCTGGCCGAGGCCGGGCGCGATCTGGCGCAGCTCGAGCGTGCGCGTGGCGCCGGCGTTCGGCTGGCCGGGCGTCGGCGTGCCGGGCGCGGTCATGGTCACCGGCGGGAAGGTGGCCGCGAGCGTGCGGCGCGTGACCTCGATGCGGCCGCCCACGGCGGTGGCGCGCAACGCTTCCTCCTCGAGGTCGGGCTCCTTCATCAGCCAGTGGGCGACCCGGCGCACCAGCTCGGGCTGCGGCCCGCCGCCGTCGATGCCGCGGTTCCACATCCAGAGATGATCGGACATCAGCTGCGCCACACGGCCTTCGCCGACGCGATCGAGGACGACCAGCGGCTTGCTTTCCGCACCCTCCAGCACCGCGTTGCCGTGGTCGGTGCGCGAGGTGACCAGGCGGAACCAGCGGCCCCATTCCGGCTCCTTGCCGGGGTCGCCGGCCTGCGGCAGGTGGGCGGTGACGGGATGGCGCTGGCCGATCTCGGTGACCTTGGGCTTGAAGCCGGTCTCCAGCACGTGGTGCCGAGCGGCGTGCGGTAGAGCGAACGTTGCGTGGCGAACACTGGCCCGACCGAGACCAGCAGCGCGCCGCCGCCCTTCACGTATTCGGCGATGTTGCGGAAATAGTCGCGCGTGATCAGGTTTCCCGACTCGTAGCGGTCGAAGATGATGAGGTCGAACTCCTTGAGCTTCTGCTCGAACAGCTCGCGCATCGGGAAGACGATCAGCGACAGCTCGCGGACCGGCGTGAAATCGTCCTTCTGCGGCGTGCGCAGGATGGTGAAGTGCACCAGGTCGACCGCGGGGTCGCTCTTCAGCAGGTTCCGCCACGCCCGCTCGCCCTGGTAGGGCTCGCCGGAGACCAGCAGCACGCGCAGCCGATCGCGCACGCCGTTGATGGTGAAGATGGCGCGGTTGTTGTCGAGCGTGAGCTCGTTCTGGCCGGGCGCCACCTCGAGCTCGACGATGTTGGCGCCGGGATTGCCGACGGTGATCGGCAGCTCGACCGAGCGGCCGACCGGCACGTCGAGCCGGCGTACCACCTCGCCGCCGACCGACAGGGTGACCGGCGCGCTGCCGCCGGCCGGATCCTCGATCCGGAACTTGGTGGTGACCTGGCGGCCGACCACGCCGAAGCGCGGCGACTGCTCGATCACGATCAGCCGGTCGCGCTCGCCCTTCTTGCCGGCAATCAGCGCATGCACCGGCGCGCCGCCCAGCTCCGGCGGCAGGCCGGCCGGCACGTCGTGCACCTGGCCGTCGGTCAGCAGGACCACGCCGGCCAGCCGCTCCGGCGGCACCTCGACCAGCGCCGAGCGCATGGTCTCGATCAGCCGCGTGCCGCCCGGCCGCTCGCTGCCGAGCTGGATGTGCGAGGGCGGCAAGGTGGCCTCGCGGATCTCGAGGCCTTCCTGCTGTCCGAGCTTCTTCTTGAGCGCCTCCTTGGCGGCCTGGCCCTGGATGCGGCGCTCGCCGATCGTCATCGAATCGCTGTCGTCGGTGACGACCAGGGCGACGTCGGCGATCGGCTTGCGCTGTTCCTCGATCAGCGCCGGGTTGGCGAGCGCCGCCAGCACCACGACGATCCCGAGGAAGCGCCACAGCAGGCCGCGGGCGCGGGCGCGCAAACCGAGCAGCACCAGCACGAGGCCCGCCGCGCCGAGCGCGATCAGGATGGACCAGGGCAGCAGCGGATCGAAGGCGACGGAGACGGCCGAGGTCGGATTCATCGCCGGAGCCTCTGCATGATGTCCTGGATGTGGACCTGGTCGTCCTTGTAGTTGCCGGTCAGCGCATGCATCACCAGGTTCACGCCGACGCGGAACGACATCTCGCGCTGGGTCTCGGCGCCCGGCGTCACGGGATTGAGGCCGCGGCCGCGCTGGTCGACCGCCCAGGCGCCGGCATAGTCGTTGGCGCCGATCACGATGGTCGTGACGCCGTCATTGACGCGGCCCGTGCCGCCGGCCCAGCGGCCCGGCATGTCGGACAGCAGGTAGAACGACTTGGTCAGCACGTGGTCGGGCGGCATGACAATCAAGGGCGGCGTCTCGATGCCGGACATCAGGCGCTTGAGGTCCGGATTGCCGCCCACCGGGCGGTCGAACGACATCTGCTGGTCGCGCGTGTCGATGAACAGGATGCCGCCGGTGCGCAAGTAGCGGTCGAGCGCCGACGAGGCGCGTGGCGAGAGGTTGGGCTGGCTCGCGGTGATCGGCCAGTAGATCAGCGGATAGAGGCGCGGCTCGTCGTGCTCGAGGTCGAGGCCGACCGGATCGGCCGGCTCGACCGAGGTGCGGTTGCGCAGGACCTCGCTCAGCCCCTCGAGTCCGGCCTTGCTGAGATCGTCGACGTCCTTGTCGCCGGTGATGATGTAGGCGAGCCGCGTGTCGAGCGCGCCCTTGAGCGCCTGCTCGTCGCTGAGCGGCGCCGGCCCCGGCTTGTCCGGCGCAGGGGCGGCGACGCGCTGGGTCTGGGCGTGGCTGTCGGGCGGCGACGCAAATACGGCAAGGCCGAGCAGCAGCGCGACCGGAGCCGCGCGACCGATGCGCACCGCCCGCGGCATCAGCCCGCGCAGCCAGAGCGAGAGCAGCAGGTCGATCAGCAGCAACAGTGCGGCGGCGAGCAGGCACCAGCGCGACAGGTCGGTCTCGCCGCCCTCCGACAGCCGGTCGGTCGCGACGCCGCTCGGCAGCGCCAGCGGCTTGGGCGCCGGCACGTGACCGCCGATGTTGAAGGCGACCTGGGCGTTCTCGTCGCCGTAGAAGCCGGGCGGCGTGGTCGGCTTGGGCGCGAAGCTCTGGTCGGCATCGGCCGGCAGCATCTGCGCGCCGGCCGGCGGCGCGCCGAGCTTGCCGAAGCCGTCGAGCGTGCGCCACGGCTTCAGCGCCTTGTTGACGCCGTCGCCCGCCACGCCGCGCGACAGGGTCACCAGCCGCTGCAGCATGTTCACGAACAGGCCCGACAGAGCGAGGTTGCTCCAGCCGGCATTGGCGGTGGTGTGGATCAGCACCAGGTAACCCTGCCCGCGCTTCTCGCCGGTGACCAGCGGCGTGCCGTCGGCCAGCCGCGCCCAGGTCTTGTCGGCGAGGTCGGGCGTCGGTTCGGCCAGAACCTGCTGCTGGATGCGCACGTCCTTGGGCACCGGGATGCCGAGGAACGGGCTGTTGGTCGGGAACTCGGCGAGCGCGCTCGGCTGGCCCCAGCTCATGACGCCGCCCAGGGCGCGGTCGCCGAGCCGCAGCGGCGTCGGCACCAGCGCATCGCCGCCCGCCGCGAGGTTGGGGCCGGCGAAGCGCACCGCCACGCCGCCGCGCTCGATCCATTTGGCTATTTCGTCGCGATCGTTGGTCGAGGGGGCGGCGCCGTCGGGGATCAGCAGGACCGACGTGTTGCGCGTCAGCACGGTCTCGCGGTCGCCGATCGTCAGGCTGACATAGGGATCGAGTGCGCGCTCGAGGAAGTAGACCTCCTGCAGCAGCGGCTGGCCGGCCGCCGCGGCGCGCTCGCCCAGGATCGCCACGGGGCGGCGGCGGTTGCGCTCGTCGAGCAGCACGGTGCTGCCCGCGCCGCCTTGCGATTCGATGTCGAGCCGGGTCATGCGGTTGCGCAACTCGGGCGGCGCCTGCAGCACGCCCTCGCCCTTGGTGGCGGAGGTGGCGAAATCGAGCTCGATTCGCGCCACCACGCGGCCCTGGTCGTCGGCCGCCTGGATCGCCGTCTTGCGCGGGCCGTCGGCCACGGGACGCAGCGCCGCCACCCTGAGGTCGCGGCCCTCGGCCGCGGGCGGCAGCAGGAGCAGCGGCGTGTTGGCGGCATCCGGCAGCACGACCTGCAGGCCGTCGAACTTCTGCAGCCGGTCGGTGAGCTTGGCCGCGCCCGCATCCTCCAGCCCGTCGCTCAGCCAGACGACATAGGCGGCGGGGTCGAGCTTGAGCTGGTCGATTTCGTTGGCTGCGTTGGCCCGGTCGGTCGGCCAGGGCTTGGGCCGGAAGGCGCGCAGGGTGGTTCGCGTCTCGTCCGGGCGCAGCGCGCCCTTGCGCACCGCCGGCGCGTCGAGCGGCAGCGGCGCGGTGCCGATCAGCGCGACCAGGCGGCCAGCGCGCTCGGCGCGCTGGATCAGGCGTTCGGCATGGGCGATGCGCGTCGTCCAGCCCGGCGCCGAGGACCAGCCGTCATCGACCACGATCAGCAGCGGACCCTTGCCCGGCAGCTCGGCCTGCGGATTGAGCAGCGGCCGTGCGACCGCGAGGATCAACGTCGTCGCCAGCAGCAGCCGCAGCAGCAGCAGCCACCACGGCATCTTCATCGGCGTCTGCTCGCTGGGCTCGAGCCCGATCAGCAGCCGGATCGCCGGGAAGCGCACCAGCCGCGGCAGGGGCGGAATCAGGCGCAGCAGCCAGTAGATCACCGGCAGCACGAGCAGCAGCGCCAGCATGCCGGGAGCGGCGAAAGCGAACGCGCCCAAACTCAACATGAAAGGCTCAGCATCCCGTCACGCTGCGTTCAGCCGACGCAGGTCGGCCATGGCGAGGTAAAGCGACAGCAGCACGGTCTGCGGCGGCCGGTCGGTGCGGTGCAGATGCACGGTCCAGTCGGCCGAGCGGGTGAGCCGCTGCAGTCCCTCTCTTTGTGCGGCGAGCCGCGCGCCGTAGGCGGTGCGCACCGATTCGACGCGTCGAACCGTGTGCTGGCCTTCGGCTTCGAGTCCTTCGAACTTCACATGGCCGTTGAACGGCAGATCCTCTTCCGCCGGATCGAGGATCTGCACCAGATGGCCGCGCACCCCGACGCTGGCATAATGACGAATCACCGATTCGACCTGGTCGAGCGGGTCGAGCCAGTCGGACAGCAGCACCACTGTGCCATGCGCCGGCAGCGGCACCAGCGGCGGCTGGCTCGGCAGCACCCGGGCGGTGTCGCGCGTCTCGTCGAACAAGGTCTCGGCGATGCGTCGTACCGCGACCCGACCGGAGATCGGCCTCATGCCGCTGCCCAGAATCGAGATCCGTTCGCCGGCGTCGGTCAGCAGGCTTGCCAGCGCAAGCGTCAGCAGCTCGGCGCGCACCGCCTTGGTGTCGATGTTCTTGAGCGAAGCGTATTGCATCGAGGGCGACGCGTCGCGCCACAGCCAGACCGACGCGGCGGCTTCCCATTCGGTCTCGCGCACGAACAGATGCCGGCTGCGCGCACTCTGGCGCCAGTCGATCTGACTGGCGCTGTCACCGTCGCGGTAGGGCCGGTACTGCCAGAAGGCGTCGCCCTGGCCGACCCGGCGCCGTCCGTGCACGCCCTGGATGACCGTCGCAGCGACGCGATCCGCCGCGACCATCAGCGCGGGCAGGGTGCCGGCGAGTTCGAGCGAACGATGAAGGGTGGACGGCTGGGCCATCGGCTCCGGCGCTACAACGACTGTGTCAGCTTACGCCAAGCGGGCGCACATCTGGGCGATGACGGCCTCCACCGTGACGCCCTCGGCACGCGCCGAGAAGTTCACCGCCATGCGGTGGCGCAGGATCGGGCCGGCGAGCGCCACGACGTCGTCGACCGACGGCGCGAGGCGGCCCTGGATGATGGCCCGGGCGCGGGCCGCCAGCATGAAGGCCTGGCTGGCGCGCGGGCCGGGACCCCAGGCGATGCGCTGGCGCACCACGTCGAGATCGCTGCTTTCGGGCCGGCCGGAGCGCACCAGCTTGACGATGGCGTCGACCACGCTCTGGCCGATCGGTAGACGGCGGACCAGAGCCTGGGCCGCCATCAGGTCGCCCGGCGTCAGCGCTTGGGCCGCCACCGGCATGTTGGCGCTGGTGGTCTGGATCATGATCTCGCGCTCGGCTGCCTCATCGGGGTAGCCGACATCGATCTGCAGCAGGAAGCGGTCGAGCTGCGCCTCGGGCAGGGGATAAGTGCCTTCTTGCTCGAGCGGATTCTGGGTCGCCAGCACGTGGAACGGCGCCGGCAGGTCGTAGCGCTTGCCGGCCACGGTGACGTGCTTCTCCTGCATCGACTGCAGCAGCGCCGACTGGGTGCGCGGGCTCGCGCGATTGATTTCGTCGGCCATCAGCAGCTGGGCGAACACCGGGCCCTGCAGGAAGCGGAAGGAGCGGTGGCCGAGATCGCTCTCCTCCAGCACCTCCGAGCCCAGGATGTCGGCCGGCATCAGGTCGGGGGTGAACTGGATGCGCTTGCTTTCCATGCCGAGCACGATGCCCAGCGTCTCGACCAGCATGGTCTTGGCGAGGCCCGACACGCCGATCAACAGCAGATGGCCGCCGGACAGGAGCGCAACCAGCGTTTGATCGATGACAGGCTGCTGGCCATAAATGACCTTGCCGATGGCGCTGCGCGCCTGGCGCAACTGCCCGCCCAGCCGCTCGATGTCGGCCAAGGCGGCAAGGGCGTCGGTGTCGCTCGCGGTCGAAGTGTCGGGGGCCACCTGGCGCTCCATGCTATCGATGGGGATTGTGTTTCAGGGAAGCCCAGAATTGAGGCCGGAACAAGGGCATGACAGTTGAAGAAATTGTGCGCCGGGTGCGTGACAGAAGTACCCGGTTGGCATCCGGTTTGCCCGTACCTGCGCCGCCGATCGGCAGCGACTTCTCGCTGAGCGGTGTCGTGCCGGTGCCGCAGACGTGGAAGCCGGCCGCGGTGCTGGTGCCGCTGGTCAGCCACGCCGAGGGCGTGACTGTGCTGCTGACCCAGCGCACCGCCGACATGCCGAGCCATGCCGGCCAGATCGCCTTCCCCGGCGGCCGGCGCCAGGCCGGCGAGGACGCCGTCGCCGCGGCGCTGCGCGAGACCGAGGAGGAGGTCGGCATCGGCGACCGCTTCATCGACGTCGTGGGCGCGGTCGATCTCTATCGCACCGGCACCGGCTTCGAGATCACGCCGATCGTCGGCATCGTGACGCCGGGCTTCACCGTTCGTGCGGATCCGCGCGAAGTGGCCGACGTGTTCGAGGTGCCGCTCGAGCACTTCCTCGACGAGGTCAATCACAAGCTCGATAGCCGCCAGTACCAGGGCCGGGAGCGGCGCTACTATGCCATGCCCTATGGCGAGCGTTACATCTGGGGTGCGACCGCCGGCATGCTGAAGAACCTGCACTTCATCCTGACGGCGAAGGAAACGGCGCCGGCCTAGGCGCCCGAAGGGATTCAATGCGCATCGTCCTGCTGGTCCTCGTGTTGGTGACGGCGCCGACCGCGGCGTTCTTCCTGTGGGCCTGGGCGGCCAGGATCAAGGAGGAGCGCAAGCTCGCCGGCACCCTGCCGGCCTGGCAGGACATGCCGCTCACCTGGCTGGCCATCGCCGGGCTGGCCTGCGCCATCGCCGGCTTCCTCGTCATGTTCTTCACCCAGAACCAGGGGTACGGCGGGCTGTTCGCCCCATGATCGCTGCGGCAAAAATCGCGCCGCCGGCGTGGATGGCCGAGGCGCCGACCGAGCGCCTGTTCGCCGCCCTCGGCGCGGCCGGCATCACGGCGCGCTTTGTCGGCGGCTGCGTGCGCAACGCCGTGCTGGACCGGCCGATCGACGATCTCGACCTCGCTGTCGACAAGCCGCCCGAGACGGTGATGCGCGCGCTCGAGGCGGCGAAGATCAAGGTCGTGCCGACCGGGCTGAAGCACGGCACGGTGACGGCGATCGCCGACAGCCGCGTCTTTGAATTGACGACGCTGCGGCGCGACGTCGAGACCGATGGCCGCCGCGCCGTCGTCGCCTTCACCGACGACTGGCTTGAGGATGCGGGCCGTCGCGACTTCACCTTCAACGCGCTCTATGCCGATCGCGACGGCACGCTCTACGATCCGTTCGATGGCCGCGCCGATCTTGCCGCGGGCCGGGTGCGCTTCATCGGCGATGCCGACACGCGCATCGCCGAGGATCGCCTGCGCGTGCTGCGCTTCTTCCGCTTCCACGCCTGGTACGGCCGGCCGCCGCTCGATGGCGCGGGCTACCAGGCCTGCGCGCGCAACGCCGCGACGCTGGTCGGCCTGTCGGGCGAGCGCGTGCGCAAGGAGCTGCTGCGCACCCTGGCGGCGCCGGGCGCGGCCGATGCCGTCGATGCCATGCGCGAGGCGGGCGTGCTCGATCATTGGCTGCCCGAGTACGCCGGCTCGACGCGCCTGCGCGCCCTGATGGCGCGCGAGGACGAAGCCGACGGCCTGCGCCGGCTGGCGGCGATCCTGCCCGCCGATGCCGGTGCGGTCGCGATCGGCAAGCGGCTGAAGCTCTCGACCCAGGAGACGCTGCGCCTCGAGGTGATGCTCGCGCGCGAACCGGCGATCGACATTGCCGGCGGCCCGCGCGCGTGGCGCGCCGGCATCTACCGGCTGGGCAACGGCCTCTATGCCGACCGCCTCCTGCTGGCGATCGATCGGCCCGGCGACTGGCGCGCAGCACTCGCCCTGGCGCGCGGCTGGACGCCGCCCGAGCTGCCGGTGAGCGGCGGCGACGCCCTGAAGCTCGGCCTCAAGCCCGGTCCGAAGGTCGGCACCCTGATCGATGCGGTCGAGCGCTGGTGGATCGCCGGCGACTTCACGGCCGACCGTGCCGCCTGTCTCGCCGAGCTCGAACGGTTGGTGGCCGCGGCATGATCCGGCCGGGCGTGACGTTGGCGCTGTGGCTCGCGATCGCCGTGCTGCTGCTGGTCAACAACGTGGTCGGCGATACCTGGATCGCCGACCGCCTGCCGGTGCTGGCGGTCGAATGGTACAAGGTGCTGGTGCCGTTGCCCTATGTGGCGCTGATGGCGGCGATCCACGCCCGCCGCACCGCCGGGCCGCGATGGTTGGAGGCGGCGCTGCTCGCCGCGCTGCTGTGGCCGCCGACCACGGTGCTGATCGATTTCCTCTACGGCCGTCTCACTTTCGGCATGGACTCCGAGGAATTCCTCGACCGCTTCGCCTTGTGGTGGGGTGCGCCCTATCTGTTGCTGGTCGCCGGCCTCTGCGTCGCGCCGCTGGCCGCGGGCTGGCTCGTCAGGGCCAGCGCGCCTCGGGCGGAAGGGACATGAGGATCGCCTCGACATTGCCGCCGGTCATCAGGCCGAACTTGGTGCCGCGGTCGTGCAGCAGGTTGAACTCGACGTAGCGGCCGCGCCGCACCAGCTGATGCTCGCGCTCGGCGGCGGTCCACGGCTCGTTCATGTGCTGTCGCACGATCTTCGGATAGGCGTCGAGGAAGGCCTCGCCGACGCCGCGGGTGAAGCCGAAGTCGGCGGCGAAGTCGCCGCTGTCGAGATAGTCGTAGAAGATGCCGCCGACGCCGCGCGCCTCGCCGCGGTGCGGCAGGAAGAAATATTCGTCGCACCATTGCTTGAAGCGCGCGTAGTAGTCGGCGCCGGCTGAGTCGCAGGCCGCCTTCAGCGCCGCGTGGAAGGCGCCCGTGTCGTCCTCGCGCGGCACCATCGGCGTCAGGTCGGCGCCGCCGCCGAACCACGACTTGGTGGTGACGATGAAGCGGGTGTTCATGTGCACCGCCGGCACCTTGGGCGAGCGCAGGTGCGCGACCAGCGAGATGCCCGAGGCGTGGAAGCGCGGGTCCTGCTCGGCGCCGGGGATCTGCTTGCGGAACTCCGGGCTGAACTCGCCGTACACCGTCGAGACGTTGACGCCGACCTTCTCGAACACGCGGCCGCGCATGATCGACATCACGCCGCCGCCGCGGTCCTCGCCCGCCTCGCCGCGGTCGCGCTGCCAGGCCTTGCGCTCGAAGCGGCCGGCCGGCAGCTCGCGGTTGGTTCCGCTGAGCTCGGTCTCGATCTGCTCGAAACAGGCGCAGATGCGGTCGCGCAGGGCTTCGAACCAGGCGCGCGTGTCGGCTTTGCGTTGATCTGTCTCGGTCATGCGAGGGCTTGGTATCCGTCGGTTTGGCGCAGCGCCTCGCTCAATACCATCGCCGCGGCCAGCGCGACATTGAGCGAGCGCGCGCCCTTCTGCAGGGGCACGCGGACCCGCAGGTCCGCCGCCGCGTGGATTTCGGCCGGCACGCCGGCGCTTTCGCGGCCGAGCAGCAGGATGTCGTCGCGGCAAAAGCGCGCCTCGGGCAGGGTGGTGGCACCGGCCGTCGTCAGCAGCACCAGCCGTCCGCCATCGCGCTCACGCCGGAAGGCGTCCCACGAGGCGTGGCGGCGGAGGCGGGCCAGATCGACGTAATCCATCGCCGCACGCCGGATGCGCCGGTCGTCGACCGGGAAGCCACAGGGCTCGATGATGTCGAGCGTGACGCCCAGGCAGGCGGCCAGGCGAATGAAAGCGCCGAGATTCTGCGGTATATCGGGCTGGTAAAGTGCAAGGCGCATCGTTTTCTTCCTCCGGGCGTCCGCGACGCGGAAGCCCCTCATGCGACAGGCTGTCACAGATTCGAATCACCCCCGCCTGCGACCACACAGGGCCTTGAAACAAAAGGCGCTTTCTCGGCTATAAGCCTTAACTCCTCGGGGGACGTAACTCGCAATGGCTTCTTCCAGCATCCCGGCCGACGCCCACGGCGATCCGACGCGGCGCGACTTCCTCATGGTCGCGACTGGCGCCCTGGCGGCGGTCGGCGGCATCGCCACCGCCTGGCCGTTCATCGACAACCTCAATCCGGCGGCCGACACGCTGGCGCTGTCCTCGGTCGAGGTCGACGTAAAGGCGATCGCCGTCGGCCAGGCGATCACGGTGAAGTGGCGCGGCAAGCCGGTGTTCATCCGCCATCGCACGCCTGAGGAGATCAAGGAAGCCGACGCGGTCAAGCTCGTCGACTTGCCCGACCCGCAGACCGACAATTCGCGCGTCACCGACACCGCCAAGAAGGTACGGCCGGAGTGGCTGATCCTGATTGGCAAGCAGGGCGATCCGCGCGGTGAATACGGTGGCTGGTACTGCCCGTGCCATGGCTCGCAGTACGACACGTCGGGCCGCATCCGCAAAGGACCCGCGCCCAAGAATCTCGAGGTGCCGGACTACCTGTTCAGCTCCGACACGCTCGTCAAAATCGGCTGAACGCCCGGGGAGTTAAACGATGGCTTCGCAGCACGGCGCTCCGCCGGTCTTCAACAATAAGGTGATCGCCTGGATCGATTACCGCCTGCCGATCTTCTCGTATATCGAGAAGGAATATCACCACTTCCCGACACCGAGGAATTTCAACTATTTCTGGAATTTCGGCGCGATTGCCACGGTCATGCTGGTGCTGATGATCGTCACCGGCATCGTGCTGGCGATGAACTACCAGCCCAACTCGGAGCTCGCCTTCGACTCGGTCGAGCGCATCATGCGCGACGTGCCGTCGGGCTGGATGATGCGCTACATGCACATGACCGGCGCGTCGTTCTTCTTCGTCGCCGTCTACATCCACATCTTCCGCGGCCTCTACTACGGCTCCTACAAGGCGCCGCGCGAGCTGCTCTGGATCCTGGGCGTGGTCATCCTGCTGCTGATGATGGCGACCGCCTTCCTCGGCTACGTGCTGCCGTGGGGCCAGATGAGCTTCTGGGGCGCCACCGTCATCACCAATCTGTTCTCGGCGATCCCGCTGGTCGGCGAATCGGTCGTCACCTGGCTGTGGGGCGGCTTCGCGGTCGACAACCCGACGCTCAACCGCTTCTTCGCGCTGCACTACCTGCTGCCGTTCATCATCGTCGCGGTGGTGGCGCTGCATGTCGTGGCGCTGCACGTGCACGGCTCCAACAACCCGCTCGGCATCGACCCGAAGGGCCCGCAGGACACCGTGCCGTTCCATCCCTACTACACGATGAAGGACGGCTTCGGGCTCACGATCTTCATGATCATCTATGCCGGCTTCGTGTTCTTCGCCCCCAATCTGCTGGGTGAGCCGGTCAACTACGTGCCGGCCAACCCGTTGGTGACGCCCAACGAGATCGTGCCGGAATGGTACCTGCTGCCGTTCTACGCCATCCTGCGCGCCATCCCCGACAAGCTGGGCGGCGTGATCGCGATGTTCGGCTCGATCGCGGTGCTGTTCGTGTTGCCCTGGCTCGACACAAGCCGGGTGCGCTCCTGCACCTTCCGGCCGATCTACAAGTGGTTCGTGTTCGTGCTGGTGATCGATGCGCTGGTGCTCGGTTATTGCGGCGCGCATTCGCCCGATGCCGTCCTCGATCTAGGTCTGATCAAAGTGCCCTTGCTCGCGGTGGCACGCGTCGGCACGCTCTACTACTTCTTCCACTTCCTCGTGCTGCTGCCGGTCCTGGGCAAGATCGAACGGCCTCTCCCCATGCCGCCCAGCATCGCCGACGCGGTGCTCAAGAAGAAGGCGGTATAGGCCGATGCGCAGGATCCTGGTTTCGGGCGCGGTCGCGCTCGCAGCGCTCGGCCTCGGCGCGGTCGCCATCGCGGCCGAGGGCCACATCCCGCTGAAGCATCAGCACTGGCACTTCACCGGCCCGTTCGGCACCTACGACCGGGCCTCCGCGCAGCGCGGCTTCCAAGTCTACAAGGAAGTCTGCGCGGCCTGCCATTCGCTGTCGCTGCTGTCCTACCGCAACCTGACGGAGCTCGGCCTGACCGAGGCGCAGGTCAAGGGCATCGCGGCCGAGGTCCAGGTGCCCGACATCGGCGACGACGGCTCGGCGATCGAGCGCCCGGCCCGGCCGTCGGATCGCTTCAAGAAGCCGTTCGCCAATGACTTGGCCGCCGCCGCCGCCAACGGCGGCAAGGCGCCGCCCGACCTCAGCGTCATCGTCAAGGCGCGCGAGGGTGGGGCGGACTACATCTATTCGCTGCTGACCGGCTACGTGCCGAACGACAAGCTGACGCCGGCCCAGATCAAGGAGTTCGCTGTCGGCAAGGACGACAACTTCAATCTCTACTTCCCGGGCCATCGTATCGCGATGCCGCCGCCGCTCACCGACGACAAGGTGAGCTATGTCGACGGCACCAAGGCCACGCTCGACCAGGAGGTGCGCGACGTCGTCGAGTTCCTCGCCTGGGCGTCGGAGCCGCATCTCGAGGCGCGCAACCGAACCGGTATCCGCGTCATTCTCTTCCTGCTGGCCTTCGCCGGCCTGATGTATGGCGTGAAGCGCCAAGTGTGGGCCGACAAGCACTGAGGCGGCCAGACGCTCGAAACGAAAAAGCCGCGGAGCCCCGCGGCTTTTTTGTTGCTCAAGTCCCTGTCGCTCACATCTCGGCGTGCCTGCCGGTGAGGACGAGGCTGCGGCCACCCGCCGGCTCGGTGCGGGACGGGCGCGTTAGCGTGATCGCGGGTGTAGTCTTCTCGACGGCGAACGGCTCGGCGACGATCGTGCGCTTGGCGATCGCCATGCCCTGCAGGATGCTCGCCGTGGCAAACGTGACGATCAGGGCGCTGACCAGAAGCGCTGCTACCACCACCCACTGTCGCATGCCTGCTCCCCGGAGGACCTCGATCAGCATACGTCCGAATCGACGGGCCGCAAAAAGGAATCCCGCGCGGAGTCCAACCGCGCGGGATGCAATTTGCGGTCTCGATCGGGCTTAGTCGGCGGGCTCAGTCGGCGGCTTGGCCGGCCCCGATCGGCTTGCCCTGCTGCAGCTCGTGGCCGGTGAAGCTGCGGGTCTGCGGCGCCGGCAGGTTATCGCCCTCGGCGAACTCCTCCATCAGCTCCTGCTTGCGCTGCATCAGCCGCTCGCCCAGCCCGTCCATGTCGAGGCCGGCGTCCTTGGCCTCGGCGAACAGGCCCTCGGAGCGCTTCTCCTCTTCCTTGACGTGATGCTTGATCATCTCCGACAGCACGTGGACCTTGGCGTCGAAGAACTCGTTGTCCGGCCCGCTGTTCATGAGCTCGGCCACCAGCACCTTGGCGCCGTCATGCTCGACATAGGCTTCCTCGAGGAGGTCGTCGTCCTTCACCTGGCCGGCGCAGGTCGGATAGAAGATCTCCTCCTCGATCATGGTGTGGATCGAGAGTTCCATGCAGATCTGTTTGACCAGCTTTTCCTTGCGGTCCCGGTCGCGCGCCTTCTCGAACTGCGCGAACAGGTCCTCCACCTTGCGATGATCCGCCTTCAGCAGCGCGATCGCGTCCATCTTCTTCTGCCGGCTTGCCATGCGTGGAGCTCCTCCGTGAACGGGTTTCGACTGGCCGATAACGGCCCGCCGGGAGCCCTTGTTCCTGGAGAGTGAAATCGCCGACGGTATCGGGCCATGGAACCCTGCCTCGGCCGGCGGGAGACGCCTCAGGGTTGGATCAGGGCGATTCCCAGTCCCGGCTGCTTGCGGCGGCGCAGCTGTACCGGTGTCTCGACGATGGTGACCTCGAGCGTCGGGCGCACGATGCCCTTGAGGAAATGCCCGCCGCGCGTGCTGCCGTCGCGCAGCCCGAGCACGGCGTGCAGGTGGACGCTCGCCCGGCCGTCGTCGCCGACCGCAATGTCGCCCAGCAAGGTCAGCCCCTCGCACTGCTCGTCGATCTCGATCGGCCGGTAGGTCTTGGAACGCAGGTCGAACCAGCCGACGGTCGCACGCGCGAACGCCCCGATGGCGCTGAGCGACGCGCCGCCGAGCCGGTTCTTGTCGGCGAACTCGGTGATGGCCGCGAACGCCTCGTCGCCGGCGTCGAGCACGACCACGAACGTCCGTTCGCCGGATTGCTCCCAGACCAGCCGGGATTTCATCGCCAGAACAGTGCCAGCAGGATGATGATCGGCAGCGGGATGCCGATCAGCCAGAGCAGGATGCCACGACCCATACCCATCAGAACCTCCGTCATCGGATGACGCGGATGCGCGCCTCACGGAGGGCCTAACGTCGCCTCGCCGAGAATGGTTCCGGTGCGGCACCGCGCGCTACTTGCCGGACTTGCGCTTGGCCGACTTCCGCTTGGCCGATTTGCGCTTGGGCACTTTCTTGCCCTTCTTGCGCGCCTCGGAGAGGCCGATGGCGATTGCCTGCTTCTTGCTCTTCACCGAGCCGCCCGTGCCGCCTTTGCCGCGCTTGAGCGAACCCTTCTTGCGCCGGTGCAGCGCGCTTTTCACGTCCTTGCCGGCGCTGCGCGAGTATTTGGCCATGATTTTCTCCTGGTCCTTCGGGAACGTACGGCCTGCCCTTCAGTTCCACGCCTGGAGCACCTCTTCGGTCGTCGCCGTGGCGATCTGCTGCGAGAAGCGCTCGCGGTAGAGCAGCAGCAACGCATCGTGGGTCCGGTCACTGGCGCTGCACAGCGCGTCGGTCGCCAGCACGATCCGGTAGCCCAGGTCGAGGGCCGACATGACGGTGGCCAGCACGCAGACATCGGTCTCGCCGCCGCTCACGATCAGCGTGTCGATGCCCTGGGACTTGAGCCAAGGAGCCAGTTTTGGATTGGCGAAGGCGGAGTACACCGCCTTGTCACAGAGGTGGCCGGGCGGCACGAGGGCCTGCAAGGGCGGCATCAGCTCGAGCAGGCGCTCATCGAGATTCTGCTGGGTCATGGCGCGCCAGTGTTTGTAGTAGTCCCGCCACGCACCTGGCATGTCCTCAGGCTGTCGCGGCGGGATGAAGCGGGTGAACACCGTGCGATCGGGCTGTCGCCGCGCCAGCGCGAGCACCTGCGGCAGCGCGCGCTCCATCCACGGCACGCACCACGGGCTCTCCGGCTCGCCGAACAGCCGCTGCATGTCGATCGCGAGATGCGCGGCGGCACGAAGCGCGAGCTCGGTCATGTCAGCGATGCGGCCTCACCGCTCGCGGCAGCACGAACCACAGGCCGACCAGGACGACCAGCATGCCGAGCGCGGCGAGCCATGACGGCGTCGGATCCTTCAGGATCATCTTGCCGACGAGATAGGTGTCGAGGCAGACGCCGGCCGTGAACGGGATCATCGCCAGGGTGAGCAGCGCCGAGGACATCTTGACGAAGCGCTCGGTGACCATGCAGCGCTCGGCCTGCCGATGATAGGCCGCCGGCGCCATCAGCAGGCCCATGGTCAGCGTGACCAGGAGGAAGGCGACGAAGTGCGCCACCTGCTCGGCGAAGGTGAACTGCTCGAAGCGCTGGTTGAAGACCGCCATGAGCTGGAAGCCCATCAAGGTCTGCACACCGGGCAGCAGCATGCGCGCCTCGCCGCCGACCTGCGTCGAGGCTTCTTCCAGGGTCTGCTGATGGATCTCCATTCTCATCGCCGGCGCTCGAACAACCGGGCGCCAGCCTTGAGCAGCTTGTCGGCGCGGCGCGGGCCCTTGCGCGCCAGCACCTCGAGCTGCTTGCCGTTCAGCCCGGCATAGTGGACGAAGAAGGATTCGATCTCGTCGAGCATGTGCGGCCGCAGGTCGGCCAGGGTCTTGAGATGCTGGTGGGCGTGCGCGTGGGTCGCCACGGCGAAGAAGCGGTCGTTGCGCTTCCACGTCTTCTCGCCGTGATCGCGCTGGCGGACCTCGAGCACGCCGATCAGCCGCGCCGTCGCCACCGTGGTCGGCGGCACGCCGTGGTCGAGGAACAGCAGCACGTCGAGCGGGTCGCCGTCCTCGCCCAGGGTCGAGGGGATGAATCCGAAATCGTGGGGAAAGGCCAGCCCTTCGCCCAGCACCGCGGCAAGGCGGAGGGCTCGGCATTCGGGGTCGTATTTGTACTTGTTGCGGCTCGCCTTGGGCGTCTCCACCACCACCGTGACATCGCCGGTCTCGCGATCGCGAACCGGCAGGTCGATGAGGGATCGTGGCGTTTTCCCGGGACGGGCCATGCCTCCTTAACGGTGCCGGTGGCCGCAATGTTGCGGCTGTGTGATGGCGGCGGACTAGAGCTTCTTCGCCTTCAGCCGCCGCTCGATCGACGCGTGACGCGCCAGCAGCTTGCGGGCGCGGTCGATCACCGGGATGTCGATCATCTTGCCGTCGACCGAGAAGGAGCCGCGGCCCTCGGCCTGCGCCTTCTTGTCGGCGTCGATCAGCTTGCGGGCATGGGCGACCTCGTCGGGCTTGGGCGTGAACGCTTCGTTCAGCGCCGCCACCAGGCCTGGATGGATGCAGGTGCCGCCGGAGAAGCCGAAGCGGCTCGCCCGTTCGGCGCTGTTCCGGTAGGCCGCCGGATCGGAATAGTCGGCGACGGTGCCGAGGATGCCGATCATGTTGACGCCGTGCGCTTGGGCTGCGAACGCCACCAGTCGCTTGGGCAATTCCAGCGTCTCGTCGCCCGGCAGCGAGCCGGTCTCGAGCGCGAAGTCCTCGCCGCCCAGCATCATGGCGATCAGGCGCGGGGCGTGCTCGGCGATGTCGTTGATGTGCGCCAGCGCCCGCGGATGCTCGATCATGGCGCTAAAGCCTATGCCGCCCAGCGGCAGGCCGCGCTCCTTCTCGAGCTCGGTCACCGCCTCGTCGAGCAGCCGCAGGTGCTGCACGCTCTCGGTCTTGGTGACGAACAGCGCCGACAGGCCCGGCCGCACCGCCGCCTCGATGTCGGCGATGGCGAGCCGCATCGGCCGGTTGATGCGCACTGCCACGTCGGCGCCGCCGCGCGCCACCTTCGACATGGTCTCCGCCAGCATCGCCCGTGCCTCGGGCTTCTGCGCCGGCTGCACGCTGTCCTCGAGATCGATCAGCACGCAATCGGCGCCGCGCTCGTGCGCCTTGTCGATGAACTTCGGCACATTGCCCGGCACGTAGAGGATCGAGCGCCAGACGGGAGGCCGCGGCCGGAAAGGAGCGTCGCGCGTCACTTGATCACTCCGGCCTGCTTCAGCTTGGCGTACTCGGCCTGGCCCAGCAGCGGCTTCAGCAGCGCCTCGTTGTGCTCGCCGATCTTCGGCGCCGAAGACTTGAGCGCGCCCGGCGAGCCCGACATTCGCGGCACCACGGGATGGGTCGGCAGCTCGCCCATTTGCTCGTCGGGAATCTCGATCAGCGCCTCGCGCTCCAGCACATAGTCGTCCTGCACGATCTGGCTGATGTCGTAGACCGGGCCGATGGTGACGCCGGCCTCGTCGAAATACTTCAGGTTCTCGGCGAGGTCGCGCGCGCCGATGAACTCGCCGATCAGGCGGTCGAGTTCCAGTCCGTTCTTCACCCGCTCGATGTTGGTTGAGAAGCGCGGGTCTTCGACCAGGTCTGCGCGGCCGATCTTGGCCAGCACGCGGAGCGCCATGCCTTGAGTCGAGGCCGAGAGGCACACCCAGCTTCCGTCTTTGGTCTGGTAGACGTTGCGCGGGGCGGCGTTGGTCGAGCGGCTGCCGGTACGGATCTTGACCTCGCCGGTCAGCTTGTAGTTGGCGGCCTGCGGCCCGAGCATCGAATAGAGCGGATCGAACAGCGGCAGATCCATCACCTGGCCCTGCCCGCCGTTGATCTCGACTTCGCGCAGCGCCACCATCACCGCACCATAGCCGTTCAGCGCCGCCATGCAGTCGGCGAGATACATCGGCGGCAGCACCGGCTCGCGGTCGCCGAAGCCGTTCATCGAGGCGAAGCCGGAATAGCCTTCGATCAGCGTGCCGAAGCCCGGCTTGTGGCGATAGCGGCCGTCCTGGCCCCAGCCCGAGATGCGCACGACGATCAGCTTTGGATTGATCTTGTGCAATTCATCCGGCGCGAGCTGCATGTCCTCCAGCACGCCCGGGCGGAAGCTCTCGACCAGGATCGCCGCCGATTTGGCGAGCTCGCGCACGATGGCGCGGCCGGCGTCGGAGCGCAGGTCGAGCGCCACGCTCTTCTTGTTGCGGCTATAGACCTTCCACGCCGTCTCGACGCCCTTGACCTTCCACGAGCGCAGCGTGTCGCCCTCGGGCGGCTCGATCTTGATCACCTCGGCGCCGAAGTCGGCGAGCTGCAGGGTGAGGATGTTGCCGGCGACCAGCCGCGACAGATCGACGACGCGGACCCCGTTCAGGGGCCCGCGCGCGTCGGGAGTGAAGGATTTCTGGGCGGGACGTTTAGCGGGCATTTGATGCAGGAACCAGTGTCATCCCGAGCGCAGCGAGGGATCCAAGATCGCAACCTAGATCCCTCGCTACGCTCGGGATGACAAGGTGCGAGTCGCACTGCTCGGCGGTGGTTACCCCACGTGCTTGGTGAAGAACTCGAGCGTGCGCGCCATCGCCTGCTTCGACGCTGGCGCGTCCCAACTGCCGCGCTCGTCGCAATGGAAGCCGTGATCGGCGGGGTAGTCGAAAATCAGCACCTCGGGATGGAGCTTGCGGAGCTCGTTCACGTGCGCCATCGGGATGTGCATGTCCTTGTCGCCGAAATGCATCATGGTCGGTGCGCCGGGCTTCTCGTTCTTGGTGCCGTGGATGCCGCCGCCGTAATAGGCGACCGCCGCATCGGGCTTGAGCCGGGTCGAGGCGAGCCAGGTGATGGTGCCGCCCCAGCAGAAGCCGACGACGCCGACCTTGCGGGCGCCGCGCTTCTTCAGCTCCTGGATCGCCGCATCGACGTCCTGCACCGCCTTGTCGGTGAAGCCCGCCGTCATCACGTAGCCGCGGCCCTCGGCGATGGTGTCGGGCGTGTAGCCGAGCTCGATGCCGGTCTTGATGTGGTCGAAGAAGCGGGGCGCCAGCGCGATATAGCCGTCGGCGGCAAACTTGTCGGTCACCGCCTTGACGTGGTGGTTGACGCCGAAAATCTCCTGGATGACCACGATGCCGCCCTTTGGCGTGCCCTTGGGCGTGGCGATATAGGCTCCGATTTCACCGGCGGCAGACTTAAGACGGATATCTTCACCCATGAAAAACCTCCCGGTTGCGGGGCGCATCTGACATGGTAATCCGGGCTCGTTCAACCGTCCGGCTCGCAGTGCGAGCCCAAGCAGGCAGCGATGTACATCCCCAAGCATTTCGAAGGCAGCGAGGCCCACGGCCGCGAGATCATGAAGGCCCATAGTTGGGCTCTGCTGAGCACCGCCGACGAGTCGGGCGCGCCGCTCTGCACCCATCTGGTCCTGCAATGGGAAGACGACGGCAGCCCGCACGGCAGCCTGATCGGCCACATGGCGCGCGCCAACGACCACTGGAAGCTGTTCGCGCGCGGCACGCCGTCGCTCGGGCTGTTCTGGGGCCCGCACGCCTACGTCTCGCCGACCTGGTACACGCCGGGCCCCAAGGTGCCGACCTGGAACTACGTCACCGTGCATGCCTACGGCCGGCCGCAGGTGATCGAGGCGACGCCCGCCGTGCTGATGGTGCTGACCCGGCTCGCCGCGCAGTACGAAGGCTCGGGTGCGGAGGCGTGGGGTCTTGGTCGCCTGCCGCCCGGCAACGCCGCCGAGCAGACCAGGAACATCGTCGCCTTCCGCATGCCCGTCGAGCGGATCGAGACCAAGCTGAAGCTCAGCCAGAACCGCGAGCTCGAAGACCGCCAGCGCGTGATCGCCAAGCTCGAGGCGAGCGACAGCCAGGACTCGCAGGCGACGGCGGCCTGGATGAAACGGGTGCTGCCTGCCTGAGCGCGGCGGCAATCTCCTGGTCCTGACCGCCCTCGCCCTCGCGGTGGGCGCGGCAACCGGCTTGGTCTGCGCGCTGTTCCGTCTCTGCCTACAGGAGGCCGACCGGCTGCGTGATGCAGCCGTCGGCTGGGCGCACGGCCAGGCCGCGTTCGGCTTTCTCCTCGTGGTGCTGGCCGGCGGCGCGGCGGCGCTGGCGGCCTGGCTGGTGCGCCGCTTCGCGCCGCACGCCTCGGGCAGCGGCATCCCGCATGTCGAGCTGGTGCTGCGGCAGGCTGTGCCGACCGCGCCGTTCCGTCTGCTGCCGGTGAAATTCGTGGGCGGCCTGCTGGCGATCGGCTCCGGGCTGGCGCTCGGCCGCGAGGGGCCGAGCGTGCAGATGGGGGCGAGCCTGGCGCACCTCGCGGCCGAGCTGTCGCGCCGCGGCTGGGCCGACACCCGCGTGCTGATGGCCGCCGGCGCCGGCGCGGGTCTGGCGACCGCCTTCAACGCGCCGATCGCCGGCGCGGTGTTCGTGCTCGAGGAGTTGGTGCAGCGCTTCGAGCGGCGCATCGCGCTCGCTGCGCTCGCTGCATCGGCCACCGCGATCGCGACGGCGCGCGTGTTGCTCGGCAACCAACCCGACTTCCTGGTGGCGCCGCTCGAGCCCGTGCCGACTCTGGGCCTGCCGCTGTTCCTCGTGCTGGGCGCGGTCGCGGGCCTGCTGGCAATCGCCTACAACCGCTCGCTGCTCGCGACGATTGCCGCCTTCGAGCGGCTGCGCGCGATCCCGGCCGAGATGCGGGCAGCTCTGGTCGGTGCCGCGGTCGCCGCCGTGGCGTGGTTCGCGCCGGCGCTGGTCGGCGGCGGCGACGTCCTCACCCAGCGCGCCCTCGATGGCGCGGCGCCGCTCGCGCTGCTGCCACTGATCTTCCTGCTGCGCTTCGCCATGGGCCATGCCTCCTACGCCGCCGGCACGCCCGGCGGGCTGTTCGCGCCGATGCTGGTGCTGGGCGCGCAGGCCGGCCTGCTGTTCGGCGTGGGCTGCGCCGCGGCCTTTCCCGGCCTCGGCATTCCGCCCGCGGCCTTCGCCGTGGTCGGCATGGCCGCCCTGTTCACCGGCATCGTGCGCGCGCCGCTCACCGGCATCGTGCTGATCATCGAGATGACCGCCGCCTTCACCCTGCTGCTGCCGATGCTCGGCGCCTGCTTCGCCGCGATGCTGGTGCCGACCCTGCTGCGCGACGCGCCGATCTACGAAGCGCTGCGCGAGGGAACCTTGCGGCGCCAGAAGGCCCTCAGCCGGCGCTAGCGCACGCTTGTTCTGCCGCCTCCGCCGCCCGTTCGGCGACGGCGCACTTGTCGGAGGCGCGCCCGTCGATGACGTAGAGCAGCGCCGAGAAGCCGAGATAGGCGCCGCCCAGGACGAAATAGTGCCAGGACTCGAGCTGCAGGCGCAGCAGCACGACCAGGAACGGCACCGGGAAGAACACCAGGGTGAAGCGCAGCCAGGTCGCCCGGCGATAGCCGCGCGTCAGCGCATCGGCTGCGGCGCGCAGGGCAATGGCCCGCTGCCGCAGGGCCTCGGTGTCTTCCATGCCGCGAAGCTATCCCCGATCTGTGGACAAATCGACCGGGATGGGGGTGGTGGGAAATCGGGAAGAATCGCCCAAAGCGCTTGTGCCATCGGCCTCGGAGGCTTCCCACGAGCGTGGAACTCGTGGGAAGTTTGGGAACTTGACGGCCTGCCGCTGTCACGCCGCTGTAGGATCGAATTGCCAAAAGGGCCCGATGGACAAAAGCCAACCGACTCTTGCCGACCTCATCGACCTTCGCCTCGACCGTCGCGGCCTGATCCGCGGCGCGGCCGCGCTTGCGGCGGCATCGCCCTTCGCTGCAGTAGCCCAGGAGGCGGGACCCTCCTCGCTCACCTTCAAGGAGCTCGCCCACACGCTCGACGACAAGCAGCACGTCGCCGATGGCTACGACATGCAGGTGCTGATCCGCTGGGGCGATCCGGTGATGGCCGATGCGCCGGCCTTCAATGCAGCCAACCAGACCGCGGCCGCTCAGGAGAAGCAGTTCGGCTACAACAACGACTATCTCGGGCTCTATCCGTTGCCCTATGGCAGCAAGGGCGCCGACCGGTTCCTGCTGGTCGCCAACCACGAGTACGTCAATCCCAACCTGATGTTCGCTGGCCTCGGTTCGGGCCGCGATAGCAACCTCAAGGCGTCGAAGGAGCAGGCCGAGGTGCTGATGGCGGCGGTCGGCGGCGCGGTGATCGAGATCGTGCACGAGGCGGGCGCCTGGAAGGTGGTCGCCGGCAGCAAATATGCGCGCCGCCTGTCGGCCAACACGGCGATGGAGATCTCCGGTCCCGCGGCCGGCCACGACAAGCTCAAGACCAACGCCGATCCCGGCGGCCGCAAGGTGTTCGGCACCTTCGCCAATTGCGCCGGCGGCAGCACGCCGTGGGGCACCTGGCTGACCTGCGAGGAGAACTTCCACACCTATTTCGGCGGTGACGCCAGCAAGCTGCCCGACGTCGCGCTGGCCAAGCGCTACGGGCTCGGCCGCAGCGCCTACGGCTGGGATCGTTTCGTCGACCGCTTCAATACGGACAAGGAACCCAACGAGCCCAACCGCTTCGGCTGGGTCGTCGAGATCGATCCCTACGAGCCGCAGTCGGTGCCGGTGAAGCGCACCGCGCTCGGCCGGTTTTGCCATGAAGGCTGCACCTATACGCTGGCCAAGGATGGCCGGGTCGTTTTCTACAGCGGCGACGATGCGCGCTTCGAATATGTCTACAAGTTCGTCACCGCGCGGCCGTGGAATCCGACCGATCGCGTCGCCAACAAGAATCTCCTCGACGAGGGTACGCTCTCTGCCGCGCGCTTCGAGGCCGACGGCAAGCTCACCTGGCTGCCGCTGGTGCACGGACAGGGGCCGCTCACCGCGGCCAACGGCTTTGCCGACCAGGGCGACGTGGTGATCAACGCCCGCCGCGCCGCCGATCTGGTAAAGGCGACGCCGATGGACCGGCCGGAGGACATCGAGACCAATCCGGTGAACGGCCGCGTCTACGTCGTGCTGACCAACAATGGCCGGCGCAAGCCCGAGCAGGTCGACAAGGCCAATCCGCGCGCCGTCAACGATCACGGCCACATCCTCGAACTCGCGCCCAAGGACGGCGATCACGGCTCGGCCGAGGCGGCCTGGTCGATCTTCCTGCTGGCCGGCAAGCCCGGCCAGGATGCCGGCGCGCGCTATCACCGCGCCACGTCGGACCAGGGTTGGCTCTCCTGCCCCGACAACATTGCTTTCGATTCCAAGGGGCGCATCTGGATCGTCACTGACGGTGCGCCCGTGGCGGCGGGCGTGGCCGACGGCGTCTACGGCGCCGACACGATGGGCTACGGCCGCGCGTTGACGCGCTGCTTCTACCAGGCGCCGACCGGTGCGGAGGTCTGTGGGCCGATCTTCACGCCCGACGACCGGACGTTCTTCCTCGCCGTGCAGCATCCCGGCGAGGATCGCGGCTCGACCTTCGAGAAGCCGTCGACCCGCTGGCCCGACTTCAAGCCCGACGTGCCGCCCCGACCCGCGGTGGTGGCGATCACCAGGAAGGGCGGGGGACCGATCGGCTCCTAGCCTAGCCGTCGATCACCGCCATCGCGTCCATGTCGAACAGCCAGATGGGCTGGGCGAGCGTGCTGCCTGACCTCGGACGACTTTCATCGACCGCGATTATTATGCTCGTTGAGCAGAACCTCTACTGGGGTCCAACCTCGCTCCTTGCGTGATGATCGGACAGGCCTAGAGGAGCTGCGGATACGCCAACGCCAGACCCGAGACGAGGAGAGCCGCAAGGATGATCCTGCGAAAGGCGAGGTCATTCACCTTGCCAAAGAGCGCAAGACCCAGGACGCAGCCGCCGATAACCGCGGGCAGGCTCCACAACAGCTTCGGCACAAATTCGCTCGACAAGTCGCCGTGCAGGAATACCAGGAATATGCCGGCGAATTGCATGAACGCGATGTAGGGCTGGGTCATGCCGCGCTTGACGTCCTTGGGAAATCCGCGGAGGTCACACCATATCGTCGGCAGGGCGCCGGGGAATGCGGTCAGCCCGCCGACCACGCCGCCGGCAAAACCGATCGCGTAGCTGGTCACGCCTCCATCCTTTTTGTGCGCCGAAAAGGTGGCCGGCCAGAACAGCATGTAGGCCGAGTAGACTGCCAGGAAAATGCCGAACCCCAGCCGGAAGGTATGCGCGTCGACCGATCTCAGTGCGTACAGTCCGATCGGCATGCCGACTATCCCGCCGACGATCAGGGGCAGCGCCTTTCGCCATTCCATGCTGTTCCTCAGGCTTATGAGGCTGTAGAGCTGGGCAACCAGCGCACAGGCCATCATCAGCGGAACGGCGAACACGGGTGGGTAGACCTGCAGCAGGATCGCGCCCGCGACGGCTGAGAAGGCAAACCCCGAAATACCCGAGACAAAGCCGCCCAGAAACATGGCGAGGAGGAGCGCTTGAAGGGCGGTGTCGAGGGTCATCATCCTGCCAGGGTGGAGCGCTTCAACCGGCTTGCCGACAGTAATGCTCCACGCCACGGTCGTAGTCGCTCGGCAATCTCCGGCAGTCGCGGCGACTGAGCCGCAAGCGGTTCGTAATGGGACCTCAGCGTAGCAAGCAGGGCGCGCGCCATGCGCTCGGGGAATGCAAAGGAAAGCGTTCCGCCACTGCCGAAGGTCAGCGCAAGCGTGAACTCCTGTGAAGGCCTGTCGACTGACGAGTTCCACCAAGTGACCGCCATCTTCTCGTCCTTGGACGGCGGGTCGGCCCGCGACGTCGCCTCGCTGGCCGTCGAGGCGACAGCGCAGCGGTCGATAGCGTGTGGATTTCGTCGCAGGGCACGGCGATCGGCAGGGCTCCATCTTCCGCCGTCCGCAGCCACAGCACGAGATGCTGCCCGTCCGAACTGACCGTCGAATCGAGAATGCGATCGACCAGCGTAACCCCGATCTTCATTATCCCCCCTCTTTCCCCAAGCCTGCGTGCAAATCTCACGCCAGTCTCACTCCTCCACTCCGATTGTAAGGCGCTTTGGTTCTGACAACTTCATTAATTCTTCGCTTCATTGCAGGGTCTCACCGTCCGGAGCGTGCCGATCACCTTCCATTCAGACCAACTGCGACAGAACCCGCGTTGTGTGGCCTGCTCGGGTTATGGCGCCCGCCCGCGGTAACGCGGCAAGGCAGGACATTTTGAGCCTTGGGGTGTGAGGTCGGCGAAGTACACCGCCTACCCGTCGATCACGGCCATCGCGTCCATCTCGAACAGCCAATTGGGCTGGGCGAGGCGCACGACGTAGATGAAGGTGCTGACCGGCGGATTGGCAGTATCGACATGGCGGTCGCGCACGGTGCGATAGACCATGCGCTCCTCGTAGCTCACCGAAGCGACGCAATAGTTCATGATTTTCACCAGGCTCTTCATGCTGCCGCCGGCGGCCTTGAGCGCCGCGTCGAGGTTCCTGAAGACCTGCTCGACCTGGGCCTCGAAGCTGCCCTCGCCGACCATCTTGTCGTTGACGTCATGCGGCACCTGGCCCGCGATCAGGATCAGCTTGCCCGAAGTGACCTCGCAGACCTGGCTGTAGCCGCCGCGCTTGGGCAGGGTCGGCGGGGTGAAGAGCTTGACGGTCATGGCGGCTCCTTTGGGTTGTCGGCAGGCCCAAGTCTAACCTCGCGGCGATGTATCCAGGCAAGCATGCCGCACGGCATCCCAGCCGCCCCAGCTGATCGCCTTCTGCGGCCAGACGGGCAAGCTCTACAAGCGGCAACAAGACCAGCCGGATCGTCTAGGTCAGAGCTTGATGTCAGGCTTGGGCGCCGGTGCGCCCCGGGGCGGATCCTGGAGATGGATCGTGACGTCCTTGGTCGAGACCTGGCCGTTTGCGCTCACGATATCGTAGACGACATGGTCGGTTCCGGTCGCCGTGTCGCGCGCCTCGTAGGTCAGCACCTCGGCTTGCATCTTGACTGGCGGGCATCCGGGAATCCGGTAGAGGCGCTCGCCGGCGCGGACGCTGAGCGTGCCCGACCGCGGCGGCTCGACGACCCTGATGGTCGGCGGGGCGCCGGCCGCGCAGGCATTGCCGACGGCGGCGTAGTTGCCGATCTCGATCGGCTTGCCGGGCACCGCCTCGAAGCTGGTGAAGTCGGTCGTCTGGGCGAACGCCGTCGCGGCGAGCATCGCCGATGCCGCAGCGAGGGGCGCGAGCGCCCGCATCACACGTTGAACCGGAAGTGGAAGACGTCGCCGTCCTTGACGGCGTAGTCCTTGCCCTCGAGCCGCAGCTTGCCGGCATCGCGCGCGCCCGCCTCGCCGTTCAGCGCGATATAGTCGTCGTAGGCGATGGTCTCGGCGCGGATGAAGCCCTTCTCGAAGTCGGTGTGGATCACGCCGGCCGCCTCCGGCGCGCGGGCCTCGCGCCGTACCGTCCAGGCGCGCGCCTCCTTCGGCCCGACGGTGAAGAAGGTGACGAGGTCGAGCAGGGCGTAGCCGGTTCGCAGGACCCTCGCGAGGCCGGTTTCCTTCAGCCCGAGCGAGGCGAGGTATTCGCCCTGGTCCTCGAGCGGAAGCTGGGCGACCTCGGCCTCGATCGCCGCCGAGATCACCACGCAGGGCATGCCGCGGTCCTTCGCCCAGGCCTCGGCCTTGGCGCTGTGGGCGTTGCCGGTGGCGGCTGCCGCTTCCTCGACGTTCAGCACGTACATCATCGGCTTGGCGGTGATGAGCTGCAGGCGGGCGAAGACGGGCCGCTCCTCGGCGGTAATCTCCGCGTCGCGCGCCGGCTTGCCCTCGCGCAACGCGTCGAGTGCCTTCTTGACCACGGGCGCCTCGGCCGCGGCCTCCTTGTCGCCGCCCTTGGCGCGCTTCTCGAGGTTGGGCAGGCGCTTCTCGAGCGAATCGAGGTCGGCCAGCATCAGCTCGGTTTCGACGATCTCCGCATCGCGCACCGGATCGACATTGCCCGACACGTGCGTCACGTCGCTGTCCTCGAAGCAGCGCAGCACGTGGGCGATGGCGTCGACCTCGCGGATATTGCCGAGGAACTGGTTGCCCAGCCCCTCGCCCTTGGACGCGCCCTTGACCAGGCCGGCGATGTCGACGAACTCGAGCTGCGTCGCCACAATCTTGGCCGAGGCCGCGATCGTCGCGAGCTTGTCGAGCCGCGGATCGGGCACGGCGACGCGGCCGACATTCGGCTCGATGGTGCAGAAGGGATAGTTCGCCGCCTGCGCCGCCTGGGTGGCGGTCAGCGCATTGAACAGGGTCGACTTGCCGACATTGGGCAGGCCGACGATTCCACAGTTGAAACCCATTTCTCGCTCTAAGCTCTCACTCTTTGAGGTCCAGCCGCGCCGGAAGATCGGGAGGCGGCGCGAGATGCGCCACCCGGCTCATGTATTTCTCGTCGGGCTTGGCGCCTCCCTCGGCCAGGATCGCCGATTCCTCGGCCAGCGCCTGCAGCACCTTGGGCACCCAGCCGTCCTTGGGATCGCGCTCATCCGGCTCGAAGTCGCGCAGCACCCAGTGCAGCACCAGGTCCTTGTGGCCGGGATGGCCGATGCCGATGCGCACCCGGCGATAGTCGTTGCCGACATGGGCGTCGATGTCGCGCAAGCCGTTGTGGCCGCCGGCACCGCCGCCCTTCTTCATGCGGACCCGGCCGGGTGCCAGATCGAGCTCGTCGTGGAACACCACGACCCGGTCGAGCGGCAGCTTGAGGTAGCGCACCGCCTCGCCGACCGCCTTGCTCGACTCGTTCATGAAGGTCATCGGCTTCAGCACGATCGTCCGCTCGCCGCCGAGATGGCCTTCGGCCACCTCGCCGTTGAAGCGCGCGCGCCAGGGCGAGAAGACACGGCGGCGGACGATCTCGTCCGCCGCCATGAACCCCACATTGTGCCGATGCCCCGCATAGCGCGGCCCGGGATTGCCGAGCCCGACCAGCAGGAGCACGGACGCCTCGGGCTACTTCTTCGCCGGAGCCGGAGCCTTGGCGCCCGCTGCCGGAGCCGCACCCGCTGCCGGAGCCGCACCCGCCGCGGGTGTCGCACCCGCCGCCGGAGCCGCCCCTGCCGCCGGAGCCGCACCTTCGACTGCCACCGGGGCCGCCGCTGCCGCCGCCGCGTCAGCCGCCGCCTGGGCCGCTGCTTCGCGGACCACGGTCGGAGCCGCGATCGTGGCGACCGTCGGGTTCTTCTCGCGGGTCACCACCCGCACACCGTCCGGGACCTGCAGCGCGGAGAGATGGACGGAATGGCCGATCTCGAGACCGGTCAGGTCGACCTCGAAGTACTCGGGGATGGTGGTCGGCTTGGTACGCACCGTGATTTCGTGCATGACGACGTTCAGCACGCCGCCGCGCTTGATGCCGGGCGCCGCCGCTTCGTTGCGGAAGTGGACGGGGACCTGCACGGTGATGATCGAATCGGGTCCGATGCGCAGGAAGTCGAGATGCAGGGGCTTGTCCGTCACCGGATCGACCTGCACGTCGCGCGGCAGGGCGTCGACCGTGGTGCCCTCGACGTCGATCTGGAGGCTGTGGTTGAAGAAGCCTTCCCGATGGATCATGCGCTCGACCGACTTGGGCTCGACGGCGATCATCAGGGGCGGCTGCTTGTCGCCGTAGATCACGGCGGGAATCAGTCCATCGCGACGGCTGGAACGGGCGCCCCCTTTGCCGGCCCGGTCCCGCTTCTTCGCGACGACCTTTGTCGTCTCTGCCATTTCAACTTCTCCTAAAGGCTTGCTGTTGCTCTCTCTTCATCGCGGCGTGGCCTCCAGGGGTGCCTATCGCCGGATCTCGCGAAATTCCTTCTAGTCGAACAGGCTCGACACCGACGTCTCGTCGGCGATGCGCTTCATTGCCTCGGCCATCAAGGGCGCGACCGACAAGGGCCGCACGTTGGGCGAGATGCGCACCGCCTCGGTCGGCATGATCGAATCGGTAATGACCAGCTTCTCCATCGGCGACGCCGCCACGCGCGCCACCGCGCCGCCCGACAGGACGCCGTGGGTGGCATAGGCACATACCGACTTCGCACCCTGATCCATCAGAGCCACCGCGGCATTGCACAGGGTGCCGGCCGAATCGACGATATCGTCCATCAGGATGCAGTCGCGGTCCTTGACGTCGCCGATGACATGCATGACCTCGCTGACGCCCGCCCGTTCGCGGCGCTTGTCGATGATCGCGAGATCGGCGTCGACCCGCTTGGCGATCGCGCGGGCCCGCACCACGCCACCGGTGTCGGGCGACACCATGGTGAGGTTGCGGTTGCCCAGCGTCTCCTTGATGTCGCGGCTGAACACCGGTCCGGCATAGAGATTGTCGAGCGGGATGTCGAAGAAGCCCTGAATTTGCTCGGCATGCAGGTCGAGGGTCAGTACGCGGTGGGCGCCGGCGTTGGTGATCAGGTTGGCCACCAGCTTGGCCGAGATTGGCGTGCGGCCCGCCGTCTTGCGGTCCTGGCGGGCGTAACCGTAGTAGGGCATTACCGCGGTGATGCGGCGCGCCGAGCTGCGGCGCAGCGCATCGATGGTGATCAGCAGCTCCATCAGATGGTCGTTGGCCGGGTAGCTGGTCGACTGGATGACGAAGACGTCCTCGCCGCGCACGTTCTCCAGGATCTCGACGAAGATCTCGTTGTCGGAGAAGCGCCGGATGTTCGCCTTGACCAGCGGCAAGGCAAGCTTGGCAGCGATGGCTTCCGCCAGCGGCTTGTTGCTGTTGCCCGTCAGGATTTTCATGGTTAAGCCGTTGATCTCAAAAGAGAAACGGCCACCCCCGGCCGCGACGCGGGCGGAACATATCAGCCGGCCCCAAAGCTGTAAACCGCCTGAAACATCGCGCTTTTTGTGTCCTCCGGCGGCCCACAACAGCGCCTCGGCGCTCTCAGGACGGCGCTTCGCTGTCGATCATGATGATGCGGTGCAGGCGGCGGACGTAAGTCCCTTCGTCCCATTCGCTGGCGCGGTGCATCGAGCAGCGATTGTCCGACATCAGCACGTCGCCCGGCTGCCAGCGGTGGCGGTAACAGAAGCGGTCCTGGATCATGTGCTGCAACAGCTGGTCGTAGAGCGCCTGCGCCCGCTCGCTCTCCAGGCCATCGATGCAGGAGCCCCATTCGCCGCCGAGATAGAGGCCGCGCTTGCCGAGCTCGGGATGGGTGCGGACCAGCGGATGGACGACGTCGGGGATCTTGCGCCGCTCGGCCTCCATCTCCGCCGCCGTCGCCTCGGGAAAGAGGTTCTTGAACAGCCGCGCGCGGCTGTGCAGCACCTTCAGGTCCTCGATCTCGGCGCGCTTGCCGGCCGGCAGCGCCTCGTAGGCGGCGATGCCGTTGGCGTAGCGCGTGTCGCCCTGGCCGGGCGGCACCTCGATGGCGTGCAGGTAGGTGAACAGGCCGGGCTCGGGCAGATGGTAGTGGTCGGTGTGCCAGTTCAGCCCGACGCGCGGCGAGCCGGTCTTCTGCGCTCCCGCGGCGGCCTGCTCCTCGTGCACGTTGCCGACGACGAAGATCTCGTGGCGGTCGGGCAGGCAGTAGTGCCTGAGCGAATGCAGGTCGGGGCGGCCGCCGAAGCGCCCGGCGAAGGCGAGATAGCGGTCGGGGCTGAGATCGATCTGGCCGCGGAACAGCAGCAGCGTTCGCTCCACGCACGCGGCGCGGATGATCGCAACCGTCTCTTCGTCGTGATCGTCGCCGAGCGAGAGGCCATCGATCCGCGTTGCGACATGTTCGGCGAGGTCGGTCACCTCGAGGCCGCGTTCGATGGCCGCGGCGCGCCAGTCCAGCAGGGCCATGGCGGGATTATCGCACAAAAAGAGCACGACCGCCGGTCAAGGCGGTGTGCTCCTTCGGTCATCAGGCGGGACAGCCCGAGCTGTAGTGGCCTGGTAGGGGATCAACGTCGCGCGGCCGGCGCCGGTTGCACGTGCGCTGCTTTTTCTGCGGCGCGCAGCCGTGTCTTCAGGCGTGCGGATTGGCGGCGAACGGCCATTGCGATTGGGCGTCGGCCTTCTTGTAGGGCAGCAGCGACCAGTCGGGCACCAGCGCGCCGGGAGCGGCGACATAAACCACCTCGC
>VBAF01000285.1 GCA_005884705.1 Alphaproteobacteria bacterium | reverse complement strand
GCTGCCGTGCTGGCGGGCCTTGGCGATGAACTGCTCGGCCGTGATGTCGAGCGCGTCGGCCCACGAGATCTCGGCGAACTGCCGGGAGCCCTTCGGCCCGACCCGGCGCAGCGGCTTCATCAACCGGTCGGGATGATGGATGCGCTCGGCGTAGCGGGCGACCTTCTCGCAGATCACGCCGGCGGTGTAATCGTTGCGCATCGAGCCGCGCACCCGGCCAATCCGGGTCGGCGACAGCCGCTCGACCTCGAGCGCGCAAGTGCTGGTGCAGTCGTGCGGGCAGACCGACGGCACGGTCTTGATGCCTTCCTCGGCACTGCGCCCGGCTCTTACGGGCGCATGGGCATGATCGTCGGGGGACATATGGACGCTCCGCGGGAACTGCCGCAGCATATCGCGCAGCAGCCCATGGGAACACCCCGCATCCGCCGCGCCACTGAGCAAGACTCGGGCGCTCTTGCCGCATTGGTGCCGGGCCTCGCGCCCTCGGCGACGGATGCGCACCACGCCACTTTTGTGATCGACGGACCGGCCGGTCCGGTGGCCGTGCTCGACCTGCTCCAGACGCCCCGCCATCTCGAGCTGCTGCATCTCGGCGCGCCCGACCTGATGCACGCGCAGGCGCTGCAGGAGTTTGCCGAGGCGGCCGCGCGCGCTCTCGGGGCCCGCAAGATCCGGTTGGCGCCCGACGCCATGGACGCGACACAGGCCGCGTCGCTTGGCTACCGCGCCGGCAGCAAGGGCGTGCGGCCCGACGGCGTGCCGCTGTGGCGCGAGGGCACGGCCACCCTCGCCCACGCGCTCTACCATCGCGGCGTCTGGGCAGCGCTGGCGCTGCTGGTCGGGCTCGGCAGCGTGTCGTTGGCAGTGTTCAGCGGCAGCGAGCTCACCCTCGCCCATATCGTGGTTCCCGCCGTGCTGTGCGCCGCGGGCACGCTGTTCGCGCTGTGGCAGATCCTGCTGATCGTGCGCGCCTCGCAGCGCTCCGACCGCCGCTCGGTGTTCGCGCTCTCGGTCGTGCTCGCGCTGGCGACGATCGGGTTGGTCGGCCTCACCCTGCACGACCGCGCGGTGCCCGCGCTCGTCGAGCTGTGGGCGATCCGCGCCGGCGACAGCGTGCTGGGTGGGCTCGACGTCGAGGTCAGTCCGGACGGCCGGCGCATGCGGGTCTCCGGCGCCTACGGCACGCATGCCGAGGAGGCTGTGCGCCGCGCGCTCGAGCAGAACAAGGGCATCCGCGAGGTCGTGCTCGACGGGCCGGGCGGCCGCGCCTCGGTGGGCTTCGCGCTGTTCCGGCTGTTCCGCGAACGCAAGCTCGCAACCCATGTCGAGCGCGGCTGCGCCTCGGCCTGCACTATCGCCTTCCTGGGCGGCGTCGAGCGCACCGTATCGCGGAGCGGTCGGCTCGGCTTCCATCGCGCCAGCTTTCCCGGCATGGGGGACAGCGACATGCACGACGCCAACCGCGGCATCCGCAATTTCATGGTCTACAGCGTGCGCCTCACGCCCGACTTCGCGCGGCGCGTGATCGAGACACCTGCCGACTCGATCTGGGTGCCGACGCACGAGGAGCTGCTTGCCGGCAAGGTGATCACCCGATGATCCCGCACGGCCTGCCCTACGACGAGGCGATGCGGCGCTTCCGCTGGACCGTGCCGGAGCGCTTCAACATCGGCCGCGCGGTGTGCGAGCGGCACGAGCCCAACACGCTGGCGATGATCGAGGAGGGTGCCGACGGCAGCGTGCGCCACTGGACCTTCGGCCAGCTCCTCGCCGCGAGCTCGCAGCTCGCCAATGCGCTGGCGGCGCGCGGCGTCAGGAAGGGCGACCGGGTCGCCGTGTTCCTGAGCCAGAGCGCCGAGCTCACGATCTGCCATCTCGCCGGCTATCGCATGGGCGCGATCGTGCTGCCGCTGTTCACCCTGTTCGGCGAGGAGGCGGTGGAATACCGCATGAACAACGCCGAGGCCGCCGCGATCATCACCGACATCGGCCAGCTTCCCAAGCTGCTGGCAGTGCGCGAGCAGTTGCCGCATCTCAAGACCATCGTCGTGATCGGCGCCGGCAAGGACGGTGCGGGGTTCCTCGACTGGGACAGGCTGCTGGGCGCGGCATCGGACCGGTTCGCGACCGTCGACACGCACGCCGAGGATCCGGCGCTGCTGATCTACACCTCGGGCACCACCGGCCAGCCCAAGGGCGCGCTGCACGCCCATCGCATGATGCTGGGCTCGGTGCCGCCGGTCGAGCAGTGGCTCTCCCACTGGCCGCAGGGCAACGAGATCATGTGGACGCCGGCCGAATGGGCGTGGATCGCCGGCCTCTACGACGCGCTGTTCCCGGCCTGGTTCTACGGCACGCCGGTGCTCGCCCATCGCTTCGCCAAGTTCGATCCCGAGCGCGCCTTCGCCATGCTGGCCAAGCATCGGGTCGGCGTGAGCTTCATCCCGCCGACCGCGCTGAAGATGATGCGCCAGGTCGACAAGCCCCGCGCGCGCTGGGACTACGCGGTCCGCGCGATCTGCACCGGCGGCGAGGCGATGGGCGAGGAGCTGCTGGCGTGGGGCCGCGACACCTTCGGCACGACGATCTCGGAAGGCTATGGCCAGACCGAGATGAACCTGATGCTGCTCAATTCACCGGATTGGTTCGAGGTCCGGCCGGGCTCGTGCGGCCGCGCCTGTCCCGGTCGCAAGGTGGCGATCGTCGACGGCGAGGGCCGCCTCCTGGCGCCCGGCGAAGAAGGCCAGATCGCCGGCTGGCGGCACGACCCGATCGTCATGCTGGAGTACTGGCGCAATCCCGAGGCCACGGCCGCCAAGTTCGCCGGCGACTGGCTGCTGACCGGCGACCTCGGCCACATCGACGAGGACGGCTACGTCTTCTTCAAGAGCCGCGACGACGACGTCATCACCTCGGGCGGCTACCGGATCGGCCCGGGCGAGATCGAGGAATGCCTGATGAAGCACCCGGCTGTCGCCATGGTGGGCGTGGTCGGCGTGCCGGACAGGATACGGACGGAAATCGTGAAGGCCTTCGTGCAGCTCCGGCCCGAGGTGGCGGCAAGCGAGGCGCTCAAGGCCGATCTGGCGGCCTACGTGAAAACCCGGCTGGCCGCCCACGAATATCCCAGGGAGGTCGAATTCGTCGCCGAGCTGCCGCTCACCACCACGGGCAAGATCATGCGGCGCGAGCTGCGCCGGCTGGACGCCGAGCGGAAGGCCTAGAGCAGGCCGAGCAGGGTCTGGGCGTTGCTGTCTGGCGCCGCGCTCAGCAGCGCCAGCAGGCCGATCAGGGCGGCCGGCCACCAATCGGCCAGCCGCATCGAGCGGTCGTCGGCGGACATCGCGTGCAGCGGGAATCGGGCGAACATGGGATTGCCTACTTGGCCAGTGACAAAATTGAGTTCGTAATATGGTAGAGGAATACGCCGTAATTAACTGTGAATCAAGAAGAAAATGCTAATCATCCCGAGCATTCGAGCCGCGTCCCACTGGCCGTGGGACGCCTCCGATGCCGATTCCACAAGGGTTTTAGGCCATCGTTCCAGAATTCCACCCCACCCCCTGTGTGGGACGGTCTGGAACGCCTGGGACGGTGAAACTGCAAATTGTTCTTGCTAGCTGGCCGCCGCCGAGATGTTGAACTGCAGCTCGGCCAGCCGAGCATAGAGGCCGCCGCGGCGGACCAGGTCGGCATGGGTGCCGACATCGACCACCTGCCCGGCCTCGAGCACGACGATGCGGTCGGCCTTCTGCACCGTCGCCAGGCGGTGGGCGATCACCAGGGTGGTCTTGCGGTGCATGATGCGGTCGAGCGCCTTCTGGACGGCGAGCTCGCTCTCGGCATCGAGCGCGCTGGTCGCCTCGTCGAGCAGCAGCACGGCGGGGTCGCAGAGCAGCGCCCGGGCGACGGCGATGCGCTGGCGCTGGCCACCCGACAGCCGCACGCCCCGGGTGCCGAGATCGGTATCGAAGCCCTGCGGCAACGCCTCTATGAAGTCGAGCGCCGAAGCCGCGCGCGCGGCGGCGCGCACCTCCTCGTCGTCGGCCTCGGGCCGGCCGTAGCGGATATTGTCGGCGACGCTGGCGGTGAACAGCACCGGCTCCTGCGGCACGATCGCCAGCGCGCCGCGCAGCTCGGCCAGCCGCAGGTCGCGGATGTCGACGCCGTCGAGCCGGATCGTGCCCTTCTCCGGATCGTAGAAGCGCAGCAGCAGGTTGAAGACCGTGGTCTTGCCCGCCCCCGAAGGCCCGACGATCGCGACGGTCTCGCCGGGCGCGATGCGCAGGTCGAAGCGATCGAGCGCGAGCGAGTCGGGCCGCGTCGGATAGTGGAACGACACGCTCTCGAAGCTCACGCTGCCGCGCAGCGGCCGAGGCAGCGTCTTGGGCTGCACCGCTTCGAGGATCACCGGTTGCTCGGCGCGCAATTCGGCCAGCCGCTCGGCGGCGCCCGAGGCGCGCTGCAGGTCGCCGATCGTCTCGCTGATCGCGCCGCCCGACGAGGCCACCAGCACGGCATAGAAGACGAAGGCCGAGAGGTCGCCGGCGGAGATGCTGCCGGCGATCACGTCCTGGCCGCCCATCCACAGCAGGAAGCCGACCGCGGAGAAGACAATGAAGATCACCAGGGTGGTCATCACGGCGCGGCGGCTGACGCGGGCGACCGCGGCGTCGAAGGCCTTCTCGGTGGCGTGCCCGAAGCGTACGCCGGCGCGCTCCTCCTGCGCGAAGGCCTGCACGGTGCGCACCGCGTCGAGCGTCTCGCCGCCTTCGGACACCATGTCGGCGACCCTCGCCTGTGCCTCGCGCGAGAGCAGCCGGACCTTGCGGCCGAACAGGACGATCGGCACCACGACCACCGGCACCACCGCCAGCACCCACAGCGCGAGCTTGGGGTTGGTGACCACCAGCATGACGATGCCGCCGACGCACATCAGCGTGTTGCGCAGCGCCACCGAGGCCGACGAGCCGATCACCTGCTCGATCAGCTGGGCGTCGGACGAGATGCGGCTCATCACGTCGCCCGAGCGCTTGATCTCGAACCAGGCAGGACCGAGCCGCACGACATGGGCGAACAGGTCGCGGCGCAGCGTGCCGACCACCCGCTCGCCGAGCCACGAGACCAGGTAGTAGCGGGCGCCCGAGGCGACCGCGAGCACGAAGGCCACCGCCAGCAGCGAGGCCAGCGCATAGTTCAGCACGTCCGGCCGGCCCTGCGCGAAGCCACGGTCGATCAGCGCGCGCAGGCAGGCGCCGAAGGCCAGCACGGTACCGGCCGCCACCAGCAGCGACAGCAGGGCCAGGGCCACCCGGCCGCGATAGGGCCGCAGATAGGGCGCCAGCAGCGCCAGGCCGGCGAAGCGGTTCATTCGGGTTGCCACGCCAGGATGACGCCGAGCTCGCCCGACAGGGTGCTGAGCAGGTCGCCGGTGCCGCGGGTGTCCTTCCACAGGCCGGAGGCGTGGTCGAATGCGTAGTGGCGGGCCCCCGACCTGGGCGAGCTCAGCCACATTTGCCGGGTGGGTGCATGTTTGTTGACCACCCAGGTGCCGGCGTCGGCGTCGACGGTCAGCACGCCGCCCTGCAGCTCGGCGTCCTCGATCTCTTCCTCGAGGCTTTCCAGCAGGCTGTCGGCCAGACTTTCGAACGCTTGCTCGCTCATTCTGGTGCGGTCTACAGGCCCGGCGGAGGCCGGACAACCGGGCTTGTGGACACAGCTTCGTGGCTGTATACCCGCCGCCTTGTCGCGCCGGCCGGTCGGAATCGGTCTTAAATTGCGCTGGAGAGGTTCATGAAAGAGAAGATCCACCCGGATTATCACAAGATCACCGTGGTGATGACCGACGGGACGACCTTCGAGACGAAGTCGACCTGGGGCAAGGAAGGCGCGCAGCTGCGCCTCGACATCGATCCCAAGACCCATCCGGCCTGGACCGGCGTGCGCCAGAGCATCGACCGTGGCGGCCGCGTACAGCGCTTCAAGGATCGCTTCGGCGCCGGCGCCGGCACCAAGTCGAGCGGCAAGGCCGCCGCGGCGCCTGCGACTCCGGCTAAGGACGCCGCCAAGAAGAAGTAAGGCCCGTCTGCCGACGCGCCTCTGATAAGCTCTTTCCTCCCCCGTCATCGGGGGAGGTGCTCCGGTAATCCGGGGCGGAGGGGTCAGAAGCACCGCGACTGATGCTCATGACCCCTTCGTCGCCGTAAGACGGCGCCACCTCCCCATCAGAATGGGGAGGAATGGAGAGCTTGGTGACATCCGTTCGAGTCGTTTGTGCGCACGACTGCCCCGACATGTGCTCGCTGATCGCGAGCGTCGAGGACGGCAGGATCGTGCGCGTGCAGGGCGATACCGACCATCCCTACACGGCGGGCTTCGCCTGCGGAAAAGTAAATCGCGACGCCGATCTGGTGAACTCGCCGGAGAGGATCGCCACGCCCCTCAAGCGCACCGGCCCGAAGGGCAGCGGTCAGTCGATCTCCTGGGACGAGGCGCTCGATGAGATCGCGGCCAAGTGGAAGGCGATCATCGCCGAGAGCGGCCCGCTCGCCCTGCTCGGCTATGCCTACTCGGCGCACCAGGGCCTGATGAACCGCGGCCTGGTGAACGGCCTGTTCCATGCGCTGGGCAGCTCGCGCCTGCAGGCCGGCACGGTCTGCGACACCTGCTGCGAGGAAGCCTGGAACGTCACGGTCGGCCCGGTCGGCGGCGCCGATCCGGAGGACGTCGTGCATTCCGACCTGGTGATCTCCTGGGGCGCCGATCTCGCCGCGACCAACGTGCACTACTGGTCGCTGGTCGAGCACGCCAAGAAGCAGCGCCCGCTTCCGGTGATCGTCATCGATCCGCGCCGCACCCGCAGCGCCAAGGCGGCCGATCTCTATCTCCCGATCAGGATCGGCACCGATGCCGCCCTCGCCCTCGGCGTGATGCACATCCTGGTGCGCGACGGGCTCGCCAACCGCGACTATCTGAGCCGGCACACGCTCGGTTTCGACCGGGTCGAGAAGGACATTCTCCCGAAGTTCCCGCCGGCCAAGGTCGCCGAGATCACCGGCCTCGCCGTCGCCGATATCGAAAAGCTCGCGTCGATGTACGGCCGCGCCAAGGCGGCGATGATCCGGCTGGGCGAAGGCATGACCCGCCTGGCCGCCGGCGGCCAGGCGCTGCGCGCGGTGGCGCTGCTGCCGGGCGTGTCGGGCCACTACGGCGTAAAAGGCGGCGGTTCGCTGCTGCTCACCGCGGCATCGTGCGACCTCAACTACAACGCGGTGCGCAAGCCGTCGGGCCCAGCGACCGCGCGCCTGGCATGAAGGACCCGCTGCTCCGCGCGCTCTACATCTCGGCCAACAACCCGGCCGTGACCTGCCCGGAGGCGCACAAGGTGCGCAAGGGCCTCGCGCGCGCGGACCTGTTCACCGTGGTGCACGATCCCTTCATGACCGACACGGCCAAGTACGCCGACATCGTGCTGCCGGCCGCGCTCTATCTCGAAACCGACGACCTCTACCGCGCCTACGGCGCCTACTGGATGCAATGGGGCCGCCGGGCGGCCGAGCCGCGCGGCCAGGCGCGCTCGAACTTCGACGTGGCGCAGGCGCTGGCCAGGCGCATGGGCCTCACCGACCGGATCTTCACGCTGGCACCGCAGCAAGCCGCGCAGGAGCTGTTCAAGGGATCGACCGGCCCCGCTTCCAAGGCGGAGCCTGCGAGGCTGTTCGCCGGCGAGTCGATCCACATCAAGCACGACTGGGCGGGCCAACCGTTCGGCACGCCCTCGGGCAAGCTCGAATTCTTCTCCGAGCAGCTCGCCAGCCAAGGCCTCTCGCCGGTGCCCGATTGGAGTCCCGATCCGATCGAAGTGGCCGACGCCGCCAAGTGGCCGCTGCGCCTGCTGACCGCACCGGGCTACTTCCAGGCGCACACGGCTTACTCGGGCGTCAGCTTCCTGCGCGAGCGCGAGGGCAAGCCGTTCTGCATCCTGCATCCCAAGGACGCCGCCCAACGCAGCCTCGCGGACGGCGCGGCGGTGCGCCTGTTCAACGACCGCGGCGAGATCGGCCTGCTGCTGAAGGTGAGCGACGAGGTCCAGCCCGGCATCGTGCTGGTGCCCGGCCAGCGCCCGGTCGGCGAGGCGGTCAGCGGCACCATCAACATGCTCTGCTCGGACCGCTACACCGATATGGGCGAAGGGGCGACCTACCAGAGCACTTTCCTCGATGTTGGAGCTTGGAAGGCGGATACACCCTCATAGGAGCGCGCAACTCCAGTTGCGCTCAACCTTGACGAGCGCCACTGGAGTGGCGCGCCCCCAGCGCGTTGAGTCGTAGCGCGACCACCATCGCCAAAGCGGCCGACATCGCGAAACAGACTGGCACCACGAGCGCCACCCAGGCCATCGCCTCGCGCGGCAGGTCGACCGCGAAGCCAGCGGCGTTGGCGGCGAGGCCCGACAGCGCGGCGCCGAGCGCGAAGCCCATCTGCTGCACCGTCGGCACTGAAGCCGCGGCCACCGTCTCCTCGCCCCGGCGCGCGCCGCTCATGATGCGCTGGGCGGCGAAGGCCCAGCACACGCCGATGCCGGCGCCGATGCCCAGGATCGCGACGCACATCAGAAGCGCGCCGTGGTCCGCCAGCACGCCCGCGGCGATCAGCGACACCAGCATGGTGAAGGGGCCGAGCACGATGAGCCGGTTGCGCCATTCCTCCACGGCGCCGGCCGCCACGACCGAGGCCACCGTCCAGCCCAGCGAGGCGCAGGCGACACCGTAGCCGGCGGTCAGCGGATCGAGGCCATGCAGGCTCTGCAGGAAGATCGGGATGAAGATCTGCAGCGGGCTGTAGGCCACCGCGACCAGCAGCAGCAGCCACAGGCCGAGGCCGGTCGGCGTGGTGAGCGCGAAGGCATCGCTCGGCAGCAGCGGCGCCGCCGCCTTGCGGTCGATCCGCAGCATCGCCGCCAGGAAGACGACCGCCAGCAGGATCAACAACGTCTTGGCGATCGCCGATCCGACGACCGCGGCCGACGACGAGCTGGCGATTGCCGCACAGACCAGCGC
>VBAF01000284.1:12945-15088 GCA_005884705.1 Alphaproteobacteria bacterium | reverse complement strand
CCTGCGCCACCGTGTTGCCGTGCCGGTCCATCAGGCCGGCCGAGCCGTCGCGCGCCTCGCGCAGGATGGTCGAGTAGGCCGAGCGGATCAGTTTCACGCCCATCTCCCGCGCCGAGGCGATGAGGGCCTGGCTGATCACGGCGTAGTCGAGGGGGCTGAGCTTCATGCCGGTCTCCGCAGGATCAGATTGTCCGACGCATCGAGGGTCGCCGTCCAGCCGGGCGGCACCCAGGTCGTCGCGGTGTAGCCGTCGATCACCGCCGGACCGTCGATCTTCTGGCCCTGCTTCAGCGCCTCGGCGGCGTGGCGCACGCAGTCGATCCACGCCTCGCCATGGAAGATGCGGGTCTTCTCGGGCGCGCGCTCCAGTGTCTCGCGGTCGAGCCGTGGCGCGGCGCCGATCGGCAGGGTGGCGCCGACGCGCAGGGTGACGATCTCGACTGGCCGGTCGAGCGTGGCGCCGTGCATGAAGGTGCGATGGTGGGCTGACGCAAACAGCTCGGCGACGTACGGGGCGTCGAGTGCCGCGATCTTGTCGGCCGGAATCTCGACGCCGACCTCGGACCAGCTCGCCCGGCAGCTTCATGTCGGCGAATTGATTGGCGAGCCGCTGGCGCATCTCGGCGAAGGTCTTCGCAGCTCCCTTGGCCGCCGCCTCGTCGAGCTTCATCTTGCGCGTGACGGCGTCGAACTTGGTGTAGTCGGACGCGACCAGCCCGTAGGCCGAGATCACGCCGGCATTGGGCGGCACGACGATGGTCGAGATGCCGAGCTCCTCGGCGATGCGCGCGGCGTGCAGCGGCCCCGCGCCGCCGAACGGCACCAGCGCGTAGTCGCGTGGGTCGCGGCCGCGTTCGGTCGAGACCAGCTGGATCGCCCGCACGATATTGGCGTCGGCGAGCTGCAGCGCCGACGAAGCCGCCTGTTCGACCGACAGGCCGAAGCGCTGGCCCAGCGGCTCGAAGACCTTGCGCGCCGCTTCGCCGTCGAGCTTCATGCGGCCGCCGAGGAAGGCGCCGGGCCGGATGGTGCCGATCACGATATGCGCGTCGGTCGTCGCGGGCTCTGTGCCGCCGCGCCCGTAGCAGGCCGGGCCGGGATCGGCGCCGGCGCTTCGCGGGCCGACGCGCAGCATGCCGCCGTCGTCGACCCAGGCGATCGAGCCGCCGCCGGCGCCGACCGAGACGATGTCGAGCACCGGCGTGCGGATCGGCAGGCCGTCGATCTCGCTTTCCGAAGCAAGCGACGGGCGGCCGTCCTGCACCAGGCAGACGTCGGTCGAGGTGCCGCCCATGTCGAAGGTGATCAGGTCCTTGAAGCCCGAGCGCGCGGCCTGGCGCGTCGCGCCGACCACGCCGGCGGCTGGACCGGAATAGAGCGCGGTGATGGCGCTGGTCCTCATCGCCCCGGCGGGCAGACGGCCGCCGTTGCTCTGCATCACGGTGAAGCGGCCCGTGAAGCCGGCCTCGGCGAGCCTGCTCTCGAAGCGCTGCAGGTAGCCATCGATCACCGGCTGCACGTAGGCCGACAGAAGGGTGGTCGAGGCGCGCTCGAATTCGCGGAACTCGCGCGCCACCTGATGGCTGCAGGTGACGAGGACGCCGGGCAGCGCCTCGGTGATCAGCGTCGCCAGACGCTGCTCATGGGTGGGATTGGCGTAGGCGTTGAGCAGGCAGATCGCGACCGCGCGATAGCCGCCCGCCTTCAATGCCGGGACCAGCGCGGCGCGGACCTTCGCCTCATCGAGGGCCGTCTCGACGGCGCCGTCGGCGCGCAGCCGCTCGGCGACTTCGAAGCAGTCCTTGCGGCGGACCGGCGGCGCCGGCTTGGCGTAGAAGAGATCGTAGATGTTGCGCCGGTCGTGGCGCTGCATGAACAGCAAATCGCGGAAGCCCTGCGTCGCGACGAAGGCGACCAGCGCGCCCTTGCGCTCGAGCACCGCGTTGGTCGCCACGGTCGAGCCGTGGCCCAGATCCTCGATCTTCGCGATGTCGATGCCCGAGGTGGTCAGCGCCGCAAAAGCGCCGACGTCCGGCGATTTCGGAGTGCTCGGCACCTTGGTGACGACGACACGTCCCCCCTCGACGGCGACCAGGTCTGTGAAGGTGCCGCCGACTTCCACGCCTACGCGCATCATGCCTCT
>VBAF01000284.1:6159-12740 GCA_005884705.1 Alphaproteobacteria bacterium | reverse complement strand
GATGTCCATGCCGTCCAGTATCTTGGCGATCTGGTCGCGAACGCGAGCCTCGACCTCGTCCTTCACGCCGGTCAGCGCCCCCATTGCGCCGTTGGCCATTTTGGTGAGGTCGTCGATGAAGGGGTTACGGGTCTGCATGGGTGACTCCTGGTGCGTCGAGTATGGGCGGCTGCTACCCTGCCATCAAGAACGCCGGAGGACGTGAAAAGTGGTAGTCAAAGTCGAGTCGAGCGATGGCATCACGACCATCACCATGGCGCGCGCCGAGAAGCGGAACGCGCTGACCCAGGAATTGTGCGACGGGCTGTACGAAGCTTACCGCGCCTTCGAGCAGGGCGACGACCAGGTCGCCGTCCTGCAAGCCGAGGGGCCCGCCTTCTGCGTCGGTGCCGACCTCAAGGACCCGCCGGCGGCGATGTGGAAGGCCGTCCCCGACGTCTCCTACAAGCTCACCAAGCCGATGATCGCCGCCACCCAGGGCTGGGTGATCGGTGGCGGCATCTGCCTGGTCATGACCTGCGACCTGATGGTCTCGGCCGACACCACCAAGTTCATGTATCCCGAGGCCAAGGTCGGGGTGTTCGGCGGCCTGATGCCCGGCATCGTCTCGCGCATGCCGCACAAGGTCGCCATGGAGCTGCTGCTGCTCGGCGAGGAGATCTCGGCCAAGCGTGCCTACGAGGTAGGTTTCGTCAACAAGGTCGTGCCGCTCGGCGAGGAGCGGAAGGAAGCGCGGCGCATGGCCGGTGTGATCGCCAACTCGGCACCGCTCGTCATCCGCACCTTGCGCGACTTCGCCAACCAGACCCTGCCCAAGGGACCGGCCGAGATCTTCGTTCCCGAGCGCTACAAGCTCGAGAAGATCGCCACCAGCGACGACCGCAAGGAGGGCGCCGCCGCCTTCCGCGACAAGCGGCCGGCGCGCTTCAAGGGACGCTGACCATGGGCAAGCTGCTGCTGGTCGGATGCGGCAAGATGGGCGGCGCCCTGCTCGAGGGCTGGCTGGCGCGTGGGCTCAGCGTCTCCGATGCCATCGTCGCCGAGCCGGTCGACGCGCTGCGGCCAATCAAGCCCGGGCTGCGCGCCGTCGCCTCCAGTCAGGACGTGCGCGAGACGCCGGAGATCGTCGTGCTCGCGGTCAAGCCGCAGACCATGGATGGCGTGCTGCCCGACCTGCGCCGCTTCGCCGACGAGGGCGCGGTGTTCCTGTCGATCGCCGCCGGCAAGACGCTGAAGTATTTCGCGAGCCACTTGGGCGCGACCGCCAAGGTGGTGCGCTCGATGCCCAACACGCCGGCGGCGGTACGACGGGGCATCACGGTGGCTTGCGCCGCACCGGACGTCTCGACGGCGGAGAAGAAGCGCTGCCAGGACCTGCTCGAGGCGGTCGGCCAGGCGCTGTGGGTCGAGGACGAAGCGCTGCTCGATCCGGTGACCGCGCTGTCGGGCAGCGGCCCGGCTTACGTCTTCCTGCTGGTCGAGGCGATGGCGGCGGCGGGCGCCAAGCTCGGCCTGACACCGGACATGGCCATGCAGCTCGCGCGCGCGACCGTCACGGGCAGCGGCGAGCTGTTGCATCAGTCGAACGAACCGGCCTCGCAATTGCGCGTTAACGTCACCAGCCCCGGTGGCACGACCGCCGAAGCCTTGAAGGTCCTCATGGCACCCGACGGGCTCCAGCCGGTGTTCGACAAGGCGCTTGCCGCCGCCTCGCGGCGCTCGAAGGAGCTCGCAGGATGACCTCGGCCGATACCGCCCTCGACGCCTTCCTCGCGCTGATCGCCGACAAGGGATTCGCCGACGTGAGCCTGCACGACGTTGCGGCCGCGGCCGATCTGGGCCTGGCCGATGTCTACCGGTTCTATCCCGACAAGGTGGCGCTCGCGTCTGCCTTCATGGCGCGCATCGATGCGGCGGTCCTGGCCGGCACGCCCCGCCGGGTCGATCCCGAGGAAACGGCGCGCGATCGCCTGTTCGATGTCATGATGCGCCGCTACGACGTGTTGCGGCCCTACCGCGCCGCGCTGCGAGCGATGCGGCGCGCGGCCACGGGCGATCCGCTGCTGGCGCTGGCATTCGGCCCGTCGCTGCGGCGCTCGATGAACGCCATGCTCGAGGCGGCGTCCCTCTCCAGTGAGGGACTTTCAGGTGCACTGCGGAAAAACGGCCTGCTGGCGATCCATTATGCGGTCTCCCGCGTGTTCGACCGCGACGATACGATCGACCTTTCAAAGACCATGGCGGCGCTGGACAGCCGCCTCAAGATGGCCGAAAGATGGTCTCAATTCTTTGAAAGATATACGGTTTCCAGAGCCGAGAAGGCGACGGAGTCGCCGGCGGAGTGAAATTTTTGTGCACTGCACAAATTCCGCCTTGACCTTCTGCTGCGCCGCCATATATTAGCGTCCGTTGTGCACCGCAGCATAGCAGTGCCGGCCGAGTTTCAGTCCCGTCCAAATCTGCCTGTTTGAACCCATTCCCGGAGCCCCTGCCATGTATACCAGCACCTTCAAGAACCCCTTCGACTTCGACTTCAGCAAGATCGCCGGCGAGTTCAAGTTCCCGGTCATGAACGTCGAGAGCGCGGTCGAGACCGGCCGCAAGAACTTTGCGGCGATGACCACGGCGTCGACCGCCGCCGTCGAGACGTTCAAGGCCATTGCCCAGCGCCAGGGCGACATGGTCCGCGCGGTGATGGAGGACTTCTCCAAGCTCGGCAGCGAGGTGCTCGGCGCCGCCAGCATCGAGGAGAAGGCCGCCAAGCAGATCGACTTCGCCAAGAAGAGCTACGATCTCGCGATCGCCAACACCAAGGAGCTGACCGACCTCTACACCAAGGCTCAGGTCGAGGCGTTCGAGACGCTGAACGCGCGCATCGCCGAGCTGACCGAAGAGGTCAAGGCCGCGATCGCCGCGAAGAAGTAAGACCGAACGGCGCTTCGCGCCGAACGGCCAAAGGGGGCTGCCCGAAAGGGCAGCCCCCTTTTGTTTTGCTACACTGTCTCCATGACTGAGATCACCTACACCGACTTCGAGAAGGTCGATATCCGCGCCGGCACCATTCGCGCCGCCCAGCCGCTGGAAGGCGCGCGCAAGCCCGCGCTGCGCCTCGAGATCGATTTCGGGCCGCCGATCGGCGTCAAGAAATCCTCGGCCCAGCTCACCGGGCACTACACACCCGAGGCGCTGGTCGGCCGTCAGGTTGCCGCGGTGGTCAATTTTCCGCCGCGCCAGATCGGCAAGTTCATGTCGGAGGTTCTGACGCTCGGCTTCCCCGATGCCGCCGGCGCCGTCGTGCTGGTGGTGCCCGACAAGGCCGTGCCGAACGGCGGCAAGCTCTTCTAGCTAGAAGACCTTGTGGACCCACTTGTGCGGGTCGGCGGCGCGGCTGCGCTGGATGTCGACCAAGGCGGTCTTCAGCTCCTCGGTGCGTGCGCCTGAGCCGCCATTGCCGATCTTGAACTCGCCCTCCGGCGCGCGGACCGTACCGATCGGTGTCACCACGGCGGCGGTGCCGCAGGCGAAGGCTTCGCGCAGCTTGCCGCTATGGGCGTCGGTTTTCCACTGATCGTAGGAATAGCGCTCCTCGCGCACCGCGATGCCCTTGTCCTTGGCGAGCGTCAGGAGCGAGGAGCGGGTGATGCCGGGCAGGATGGTGCCGCCGAGCGGCGGCGTCGACATCGACCCGTCGTTGAAGACGAAGAACACGTTCATGCCGCCCAGCTCCTCGACCCATTTGCGCTCGGCGGCGTCGAGGAACACGACCTGGTCGCAGCCGTGCCGGGTCGCTTCGGCCTGGGCGAACAGGCTCGCGGCGTAATTGCCGCCGCACTTGGCGGCGCCGGTGCCGCCCGGGGCGGCGCGCGTGTATTCCTGCGACACCCAGACCGAGACCGCATCGGCGCCCGACTTGAAGTAGGAGCCGACCGACGAGGCGATGACGATGAACAGGTACTCCGACGACGGTTTCACGCCAAGGAAGACCTCGTTGGCGAACATGAAGGGCCGGATGTAGAGACTGCCGTCGCCGTCGGGGATCCAGTCGCGGTCGATGCCGACCAGCTGGTCGATCGCCTCGAGGAAGTCCTGCTCGGGCAGGACCGGCATGGCGAGCCGCTCGGCCGACTGCTGGAAGCGGCGGGCATTCTCGCGCGGCCGGAACATGGTCGCACCGCCGTCGGCGGTCTTGTAGGCCTTCAGCCCCTCGAACACTTCCTGGGCGTAGTGCAGTACCGCCGACGCCGGGTCCATCTCGATCGGCCGGCGCGGCTCGATGCGCGCATCGTGCCAGCCTTTGCCTTCGCTGTAGCGGATGGTGACCATGTGGTCGCTGAAGACGCGGCCGAAGCCGGGATTGGCCAGCAGCGCGGCGCGCTTGTCGGCGGGGGTCGGCGAGGGATGGGGATGGCGGAGGAATTTCAGCTTGGACATGGCCCTTACTCTAGCTCAGACGGGCAGGCGGACAACCACGCGCAGTCCGCCCAGCGGTGATTTGGCCAGGCTGACATCGCCGCCGTGGCTGCGCGCGATGTCGCGGGCGATGGTGAGGCCGAGGCCTGAGCCGCCGGTGTCGATATTGCGCGACGCGTCGAGCCGCACGAACGGGCGGAATACGTCCTCGTGCCGCTCGGCCGGGATGCCGGGCCCGTCGTCGTCGACCGTGACCTCGACCGAGGTCTTGGCGCGCGTGGCGTGAATCGCAGCCCGCCGGCCGTGGCGCAGCGCGTTCGACAGCAGGTTTGTCATGCAACGCTTGATGGCGAGCGGCCGCAACTCGACGTTCATGTCGCCCTGCCAGCTCACCGACACGTCGGCATTGTCGCGTCGCGCGCCGGCGGCCACGTCCTCCAGGATCTCCGACAGGTCGGCGGGCGCCGTCTCCTCGTCGCCCTCGCCGCGGGCGAAGGCGAGATAGCCCTCGATCATGCGCTCCATGTCGGCGACGTCGTCGGCCAGTTCCCTGGTCTCCGGCGACTCGGGCAGGAGCGCCAGCGACAGCTTCATGCGGGTGAGCGGCGTGCGCAGGTCGTGGCTGACGCCGGCCAGCATCTCGGTGCGCTGCTGGATCGAACGGCCGAGCCGGATCTTCATGGTCTGGAACGCGGTGGCGGCGTTGCGCACTTCGCGCGTACCGCCCGAGAAGGCGAAGTCGGGCACCTCGCGGCCCTTGCCCAGCGAGTCGGCGGCGACGCCGAGATGCTCGATCGGCACCAGCTCGCGGCGCATGAACCAGATGGCGAGGCCGAACAGCACCATTGCGAGGCCGACCTGCGCCAGCACGTAGGCGAAGCTCGAACCGAAGGTCAGGCGCAGATACGGCACGTAGACTTCCATCACCTCGCCATCGGCGACCTGGATCTCGATCATCAGCTGGTCGCTGCCGACGGTGTTGTTGAGGAAGTAGGGCTTGCGCAGATCGGCGTCGAGCGCACCCTGCACCTCGCGGGCGACGATGTCGAAATAGGCCGGCGACTGGAACGGCGGCACGATGCCGCCGCGGAAGCGCACGCTCAACAGCAGGTCCGTGCGGGCGTGGTTGATGATCCAGAAGCGGTGTGTATCGTCGGGGAATTCGGAACGCAGCGCGATCAGCAGGCGCAGGTCGCGCACCAACAGCAGCGCCAGGCGGTTGGTCACGTTGTCGCCGCGCTGGCTGTAGAACCACCAGGCCGACAGGGCCTGCAGCAGCAGCATCGGCACCACGATGATGATCAGCGCGCGCGCAAACAGGGTCTGCGGCGAATGCCGGTCGGCCCAGATCGCGACGCTCTCGAACAGCTCGCGCGGGTCGAGCCTCATGCGTCCACCAGGCGGTAGCCCTGGCCGCGCACGGTGCGCAGGTAGCGCGGGAAGCCGGGATCGGGCTCGATCTTGCGACGCAGGCGCGTCACCTGCACGTCGATGGCGCGCTCGTTGACGCCGCCGCCGACGCTCTTGCACAGCGTGTCGCGGCTCAGTACCTCACCCAGCCGTCCGCCGAGCGCGCGCAGCAACGCGATCTCGGCATCGGTCAGCGGCACCCGCTTGCCCTTCTGCGTGAGCTCGCCCAAGGCAAAATCGAACTGCATCGGACCGAAGCTGACGCGCTCGGGCGCGGCGCCGACCGGCCCAGCCGGCCGGCCGCGGCGCAGGATGCTCTGGATGCGCAGCAGGAGCTCGAGCGGCTCGAACGGCTTGCCGAGATAGTCGTCGACACCCTTCTCGAGGCCGGCGATGCGGTCCTTGGGATCGCCCATCGCGGTCAGCATCAGGATCGGCACATCGTTGGTCTTGCGCAGCTCGCCCGCGAACTCGAGGCCGGTCTGTCCGGGCATCATGACGTCGAGCACGATCAGGTCGAAGTTCAGCGCGTCGAGCTGCTGACGCGCCGCCGCAGCGGTGCCGGCCGTGCTGACCCTGAGCCCGTTGCGCGACAGGAAGGATTTCAGGAGCTCGCGCAGGCGGGTGTCGTCGTCGACCACCAGCACATGCGGCTTGTCTTGCTCGCTCAGCGGCCGCCCCCGCGTACCCGCTTGTCGACCTCGATTCGCTCGACCGGATCGAGCAGGCCGAGCAGCACCTTGCGAAAACCCTCGACTGCA
>VBAF01000284.1:1633-6134 GCA_005884705.1 Alphaproteobacteria bacterium | reverse complement strand
GTCGCTCGGTCAGCTCGCGCTCGAGCTTTACGCCCTTCTCGGTGAGCCACAGCCTGCGCTCGCGGCGGTCCCGCGGCCCGCTCTTCTGCTCGACATACTCCTGCTCGAGCAGGTCCTTGAGGACCCGGCTGATCGACTGCTTGGTGACCTTCAGGATCGACAGCAGGTGACCGACCGTCTGGCCAGGATGGCGGCCGATGAAATAGAGCGCGCGGTGGTGGGCACGGCCGAGCTTGTAGCGCTTGAGCTGCTGATCCGATTCGAAGGTGAAGTCGCGATAGGCATAGAACATCAGCTCGATGCCCTGGCGCAGTTCCTCCTCGCGCAGGAACAGCGGGTTCGCGGGTGATTTCGTCTCCACCATGGGGGAGCCAACCAACGCTGATCTGCGCCGAAACGCAACCGTCTGCGTTGCCGATTACGGCAGTAATATTGACTTAGTCAGTATTACTGACATATATAGGATGAAAGTTGCTGTTTTTTGACCTTATACAATCGATTGGGAATCATTTAGGAGGATAGCCAGCAATGTCATTAACAATGGCGGACCGCGACGGGTTCATCTGGCTCGACGGCAAACTCGTGCCGTGGCGCGAAGCGACGACGCATGTGCTCACCCATGCGCTGCATTACGGCTCGGCGGTATTCGAGGGCGAGCGCATCTATGACGGCCGGGTCTTCCGGCTGGCGGCGCACAGTGCCCGCCTGCGCAACTCGGCGCGGCTGCTGGACTACGAGCTGCCGTGGACTCAGCGAGAGATCGACGCGGCGACGCGCACCGTCGTGAAGGCGAACGACCTCGCCGCGGGCTATATCCGACCGATCGCCTGGCGCGGCTCGGAGGTGATGGGCGTGTCGGCGATCGGCACGACGGTGCATCTCGCGATCGCGCCATGGGCGCAGGAGGGCCGCCTCTCGGTGCAGGCCAAGCCGGGTGGCATCACCGTCACCATGGCGAAGTATCGCCGGCCCGCACCCGACGTGGCCCCCGGCGCCGCCAAGGTCGCCGGCCTCTACATCATCTGCGGCATCGAAAAGGACCGTGCACTCAAGGCGGGCTTCGACGACGCGCTGATGCTCGATTGGCAGGGCCGGCTCGCCGAATCGACCGGCGCCAATGTCTTCCTCGCGATGGGCGGCAAGCTGGTCACACCCAAGGTCGAGAACTTCCTCGACGGCATCACGCGGCGCGCGGTGATGGGGCTGGCCGGCAAGCATGGCTGGGCCGTGGAAGAACGCGCCGTGATGCCCGAGGAGCTCGACGAGGCGAGCGAGGTCTTCCTGTGCGGCACCGCGGCCGAGATCGTGCCGGTAGGCGCGATCGACCATCGTCGCTACCAGGTTGGGCCGATGACGCGGGCGCTGATGGTCGACTACCAGGCGCTGGTCCGCCAACCCGATTGCGAGGGCTTTGGCGAGTCGGCTCATCTCGCGGCGGCTTGACAGGGACACACGACGGCAGTTTCCTTCGTTCGATGTCCGAGGGGTGTCCGGCTAGGCCGGTCTGAGACAGCCAATAGGGGCTGAACCCTTTGAACCTGATCCGGGTCATGCCGGCGAAGGAACGGGAGCCCAATGTCTATTCGAGCCAAAGTCACTGTTGTTGGAGCCGGCGTTGCGGGCCTGACCGCGGCGCTGGAGTTGAGCCTGCGCGGGCACGCGGTCGAGGTGATCGAGCGCGGCCGCGCCGTCGGTGAAGGCTGCTCGCGGATGGCGGGTGGCATGCTGGCGCCGTGGTGCGAGCGGGCCGCTACCGACGAGGCGGTGATGCGGCTCGGCGCCCCGTCGATCGACTGGTGGCTGCGCCACTTCCCCGGCACGGTGCGCAACGGCAGCCTGGTGGTGGCGCCGGCGCGCGACGCCGTCGAGCTGACGCGCTTTGCCGAGCGGACGGACAATCACGAATGGCGCGACGAAGCGGGGATTGCCGCCCTCGAGCCCGATCTCGCCGGCCGCTTCCGCCGCGCGCTGTTCTTCCCGCGCGAGGCCCATCTCGATCCGCGGCGCGCGCTGCCGGCGCTGGCCGAGGCCCTGACCAAACGCGGCGGGACGATCCGCCTCGGCGTCGACCAGGCGGGGAGTGATTTCGTCATCGATTGCCGCGGGCTTTCGGCGCGCGACGCCCTGGCCGACCTGCGCGGCGTGCGCGGCGAAATGCTGGTGATCCGCTCGCGCGAGGTCACGCTGTCGCGGCCGGTGCGACTGCTGCATCCGCGCATCCCGCTCTACATCGTGCCGCGAGGCGAGGGCGTCTTCATGGTCGGCGCCACGTCGATCGAGACCGAGACGCCAGGCGGCGTCAGCGTGCGCTCGGCGGTCGAGCTGTTGAACGCCGCGTATACGCTGCATCCCGCCTTCGGCGAGGCCGAGATCCTGGAGCTCGGCGCCGATCTGCGGCCGGCGTTTCCCGACAATCTGCCGGCCGTGCGCCGCAGCCCGGGCGGGCTCATGGTCAACGGCCTCTATCGTCATGGCTTCCTGCTCGCGCCGGCGATGGCGCGGCAGGCCGCCGATCTCGTGGAGAGGGACAATGCGGATCTACGTCAACGGCGATCAGCGTGAGATCGAGCCCGCCACGCTCGCTCTCGCCCTCGGTGCGCTCGGCTACGGCGGCAAGAAGGTGGCGACGGCGCTGAACGGCCGCTTCGTGCCCGCGCCGGCGCGCGCAGCCACCCAACTCAGCGACGGCGACAAAGTCGAGGTCGTGGCGCCGATGCAGGGAGGCTGAGCGTGTTCTATGGCGTCGAGCTTTCCTCGCGGCTGCTGCTCGGCACGGCACGCTATCCCTCGCCCAAGCTGCTGGTCGAGGCGATCAAGGTGTCGGGCGCCGAAGTCGTGACCGTGTCGCTGCGCCGCGAGGCCGGGCCAGAAAGCTCCGGGGCGCGCGGTGGCCAGAGCTTCTGGTCGATCATCCGATCGCTCGGCATGCGCGTGCTGCCCAACACCGCGGGCTGCCACAGCGTCAAGGAGGCGGTCACCACCGCCCACATGGCGCGCGAGATGTTCGACACGCCGTGGATCAAGCTCGAGGTGATCCGCGACGACGAGACCCTGCAGCCCGACGTGTTCGGCCTGGTCGAGGCGGCGCGCGTGCTGGTCGAGGAAGGCTTCGAGGTGTTTCCCTACACGACCGAGGATCTCGCCGTGGCCGACCGGCTGGTCGAGGCCGGCTGCAGGGTGCTGATGCCGTGGGGTGCTCCGATCGGCTCGGCGCGCGGCCTCAACAACGTCTACGGCCTGAAGGCCCTGCGCGCCCACTTCCCCGACATCCCGTTGGTGGTCGACGCTGGCCTCGGCGTGCCGTCGCACGCCGCCGCGGCGATGGAGCTGGGCTACGACGCGGTGCTGCTCAACACCGCCGTCGCCGAGGCGGGCGATCCGGTCGCCATGGCCAGCGCCTTCGCCTTGGCGATCGAGGCCGGCCGCATGGCCTTTACCGCCAAACCGCTCGAGCCGCGCGACATGGCGGTGCCGTCGACGCCGGTGCTCGGCAAGGCCGCATTTGGGGATTGAAGGGGAGATTGGTGTGATCGATCCGTTCTATCCTGTTGTCCCTGACTCGAACTGGGTGGCGAGGCTCGTGCCGGCCGGCGTGGCGTTCGTGCAGTTGCGCCTCAAGGACAAACCCGATTCGGAGCTGCGCCGGCAGGTGCGCGAGGCCCGCGATGTTTGCACCAAGCACGGCGCCCACCTGATCGTGAACGACTATTGGCGGATCGCGATCGACGAGAAGTGCACCTGGGTCCATCTCGGGCAAGAGGACCTGGTCGATGCCGATGTGAAGGCGATCCGCCGCGCCGGGCTGAAGCTCGGCGTCAGTACGCACGATCACGCCGAGCTGGAGAAGGGCCTCGCCGTCGATCCGGATTATGTCGCGTTGGGACCGATCTGGCCGACCGCGCTGAAGCAGATGCCGTGGGCGCCGCAGGGTCTCGACCGCTTGCGCGAATGGAAGAAACTGATCGGCGGCCGACCGCTGGTTGCGATCGGCGGGCTGACGTTGGAGCGCGCTCTGCAATGCCTGAACGCCGGCGCGGACTCCGCAGCGGTGGTGGGCGACATCGTCAATAGTCCCGATCCGGTGGCGCAGGCCAAGGCCTGGATCGCTGCCACGCGGAGCCTCACATGACCGATCGCTATGCGCGACAGACCGTGCTGGCGGAGGTCGGCGCCGCCGGACAGGCGCGGCTCGCGTCGTCGTCGGTGCTGGTGGTCGGCGCCGGTGGTCTCGGCTGCCCGGTGCTGCAGTATCTCAGCGGCGCGGGCGTCGGCCGTCTCACCATTGTCGACCACGACAGCGTCGAGGAAACCAACCTGCATCGCCAACCGCTGTACGGCATGGCCGATCTCGGCAAACCCAAGGTCGAGGCGGCGCGCGATCGCCTGCAGCGCTTCAATCCCGGCGTCGCGATCGAGACGGTGGTCGCGCGGCTCACGCCGCAGAACGCCAACGCGCTGGTCTCCTCGGCCGACGTGGTGGTCGACGCCGCCGACAGCTTCG
>VBAF01000284.1:0-1567 GCA_005884705.1 Alphaproteobacteria bacterium | reverse complement strand
TGCCGGCGCCTTCTGCGGCGGCGGGCCGAGCTATCGCGCCGTGTTCCCCGAAGTGTCGATCGACGGCAGCACCTGCGCGAGCGTCGGGGTGCTCGGCACCGCGGTCGCGGTGCTGGGCAGCCTGCAGGCGCATCTCGCCCTGCATCTGCTGCTCGGCCTCGAGCCGTCGGTGCTGGGCCGCGTCATCACTTTCGACGCGCAAAAGGTCGTCTTCGGCGGCTTCGGCTTTGCCGGCAGCCCCGAGCCCGCAACCGCCGTACGGTTCATTGCGCCCGACGAGGTCCGCGCCGACGACCTCGTGGTCGACCTGCGGGGGGCCGACGAGGCGCCGCAGACCTTCGCCGGCGGGCGGCGGCTGCCGGTCGATCATGTCGCGGCGCTCGCCGCGCAACCTCGGCCGGCCGGGCGCATTGTGCTTTGTTGCCGAAGCGGCCAGCGCGCGCTGATGGCAGCCGATGCCCTGCGCGAGCGAGGCCTCTCCAACCTCGCGCTGGTCGCCCTTGGTTGAACGTCGCAAGAGGAGGGCCGTCATGACGCATACGACCGATCAGACCGTGCTCAAGCACATCGAAGACCTCGTGTCCGAGGAGAAGAAGCTGTACGGCAAGGGCGGCATCTCCGAACAGGAGAAGCAGCGACTCGACCAGATCAACGTCGAACTCGACCGTTGCTGGGATCTTTTGCGCCAGCGTCGCGCGCTGCGCGAGTTCGGCCGCAATCCAGACGAGGCCGAAGTGCGACCGGCCAAGATCGTCGAGAACTACCGCGGCTAGGAACTCTGTCGGCAAGGCTCGATTGAGCTCTGTTAATTGAGCAAGCCCGGCCGCGTCTCCTGCGCCAGGGTCGAGGCGTCGGCCTCGATCCATACTCGGTGGCAGCGTCGGCCCGTCGGCTCGTGGAAGCTCGGCGGCTCGACCGTGAAACCCAGGCCCTGCAGCAGGGCGAGCGCGCGTGCGTTCTGCGAGTCGACGATGCTCTCGAGCCGCGAATAGGATGTCAGCATCTCGGGCAGCACGATGATCGACAGCGCGACCAGGTCGTGCGGCTGGGTCTCGACCTCCTCGCAGGTCAACAGCCAGAACCGTCCGACCTCGAAATCGTGCGACGTCGGACTGACGCCCCATAACGCGCAGGGCTGACCCTGCGGGTCGTGCGCCGCCCACACCTCGGTGCTGGACAAGAAGGCGTTCAGCAGATGATCGAGCGGCTTCTGCTCGCCGTCGCCATCGTACTCGGTATCGCCGGCGTCCTCATCGCCCATGGCAAGCACCAGCAGGGCGACGTCCTTGGCTGTGGCCGGCTGAACACAGTAGCGCATGGCGAACTCCGTGCGTGACCGCAGGACTCAACAGACGGGGGCGCACAACCGTTGCAGAACTTTTTGGCATGGGGGCCCCGCCGGGCCTATTTTTTCTCCCAGCGTGCGGCCGCCTGGTCGTCGCCGGCATGGGCGCCGACCCATTTTTCGCCCCTCGGAGTCTCCTCCAGTTTCCAGAACGGCGCCTTGGTCTTGAGCCAGTCGACCAGGAACTCGCAGGCCTCGAACGCCGCCTCGCGGTGCGGCGAG
>VBAF01000283.1 GCA_005884705.1 Alphaproteobacteria bacterium | reverse complement strand
TCGCAGACCTGGCGCAGCACGCGGCGCACGACGCCGCGCAGCGCATCGTCGACAAGAGCGTCGTAGTGAAAGCGGTCGTTCATGAATGGTCGGAACTTTCGCGAAGCATCGGCCCGCATTGGAGGAGAGTCAACGCCGCCAATAGCGGGCATCGGTGCGAAAGAGAAGCGAAGAAAGTGGGAGGGGCTTCTGTTGCCCGGTGCCCCTCCCGAAACCGCGCTTACGTCCGCTGTTTAGGCGGCAGCAGCGAGTGCAACGTCGTTATCGTTGGCACTTGTGTTTGGCCCGTCACGGCGGAACCATACCGAGCAAAAACCGCGCCTTTACCACGCCCGTCGATCCTGTTTCGCCCCCGTCGGTCCCGCTCGATGAGAGAGGGAGAATGGTGGAGGCGCCGGGTACCGCCCCCGGGTCCGAAGCGCTTATGTCACGCGGCGTTTATCGCCATAGTCGGTTGCCCGACACGACCAATATAGGCGCTCGCCGCGGGTTTTTGAAGAGATCGCTTTGCGCGTCTCCTCTCGATCTGGTTGGACCGCGCGCGTGTCCTGCGCGCTCATGAGCAAGCTGGACGACCGCGGTCCGCAAGACATGACGAGGGGCCATCTCAGCGCGTGCAATCAAGTGCCTGACGGCGCGCGCGCAGCCCACGAAAAGCCTCGATGTGGGCAACTTTGCGCTAAAGTGCGGCCAACGAAGACAGGATTCGGCGATGCCCCTCTCCACCGACCAGCAGGCTGAAATCGACCAGGCGCGCGACGGCGCCCAGAAGACGCTGCGGCCGATCGCGCCGGCGCTCGAGGAGATCCTGTTCCAGGCCCTGCCGGTGCTCGATCACGGCTTCGTCCGGGTGGTCGACTACATGGGTGACGATGCGGCGGTGGTGCAGGCGGCGCGGGTGTCCTATGGCCGCGGCACCAAGAAGGTCAGCGAGGATCGCGGCCTGATCAACTATCTGATGCGGCACCGCCACACCACGCCGTTCGAGATGTGCGAAATCAAGTACCACGTGAAGCTGCCGATCTTCGTGGCGCGGCAGTGGATCCGCCATCGCACCGCCAACGTGAACGAATATTCGGCGCGCTATTCGATCCTCGACAACGAATTCTACCTGCCCCGGCCCGAGCACCTCGCCGCCCAGAGCAAGGCCAACCGCCAGGGCCGCGACCAGGTGATCGGCGGCAAGGAGGCCGAGCGGGTCTTCACCCTGCTCAAGAAGGACGCCGAGCTGGTCTACGCATACCGAACGTTCCGGCCTTGCCCGCGAGCTGGCGCGCATGAACCTGTCGCTCGCCTTCTATACGCAATGGTACTGGAAGACGAACCTCCACAATCTGATGCATTTCCTGTCGCTGCGCGCCGACGCCCATGCGCAGTACGAGATCCGCGTCTACGCCGACGTCATGATCGACACGCTCAGGCGTTGGACGCCGATCTGTCACGACGCCTTCATGGAGTACCGCATGGGCGGCGCCCATCTCTCCAAGACCGGCCTCGCCGCGGTGAAGCGCATGATCGCGGCCGAGAAGGTCGACCAGAAGTCGAGCGGCCTCAGTCCGCGAGAATGGCGCGAGCTCTTGGCAGCGCTCGGCTTAGGGTGACTTCGGAAGCATCGTCTGGCTTGCGGCCCACAGCCAGCGTCCGTCCACATAAGTGAAGATCGAGAGCCCGTAAAAGGTCTCGGCGACCTCCCGGCCCTCGATCGTGTACTGGTCGTCCTGGAGCATGTTCGCCACCGCGGTGGTGCCGAACAGCCGGACCTCGAGCTCCCTCACCTGCTGGTCGTGGTAGACGAACTTTCCCCTGACGGCGACATCGATGTAGTCGGCCTTGGTGAGGGCTTTGCCGCCTGCGGTGACCAGGAGAAAATCGGGATGGATCAGGGCAGCCAGGTCGTCCGCCGATCGGCGCACAAGGGCGCTGGACTTGGCCGCGATGGCGGCCCGGATCTCCTCGATGATCATCCCGCGAGGCTAGAGCGATTTGTGATCGGATGGAACCCGGGGCCGGTTGCACGCGCGGAACGTCGATCCGCTACGACGCCTTCATGGAATACCGCGTGGGCGGGGCTGAGTTTAGGGTGGCGCCGGCCGCATCGCCTGGCCGGCCGCCCACAGCCAACGTCCGTCCGGTTTGGTGAAGACGTAGATCGAGTTGAAGGTCGCGGTGACCTCCCGTCCGTCGAGCACCAACTGATCGTCCAGGACCATGGTGGCCACGGTGAAGCCCTCGAACTTGCGGACCTCGAGGTCGCTCACCGTCTGGCTCCGGTAAGCCACCTTGTCGGAGGCGCAGAAGACATCGATGTAATCGGCCCTGGTGAGCGTGCGGCCGCCAGCGGTGACGTAGATGAAATCGTGGTGAATCAGGGCTGCCATGTCGGCCGCCGACCGGCGCACCAGGGCACTCGCTTTGGCCGTCAGCACGGCCCTGATCTCGTCGATCATCATCCTCCTACATTAGCGCGAGGCAAACGCGAGTTCGAGAGTAAGGCGGTTCGGCCGTCATCGGCGCGTTGAGCCTGGCGTCGCCCGCTGTCATAACGGATGCCATGCAGAAGAACCCCGGCCTGCTTCGGTTGGTGCGCGAGCGGCCGCGCGATTCGGAGGCGATCGAGGAAATGACGGCGGCGGCGTTCGGGCCCGACCGCTTCCACAAGACGGTCTACCGTCTGCGCGAGGACGTGCCGCCGATCAAGGATCTCTGCTTCGTCTGCCTCGACCAGAAGGGCCGGCTGGTCGCCTCGATCCGCAACTGGCCGGTGCTGATCAACGACAAGTGGCCGGCGGTGATGCTGGGCCCGCTGTCGATCTCGCCCGAGCTGCGGGGGCTGGGCTACGGCAAGGCGCTGATGTGGCATTCGATGGCGCAGTCGCGCCTGCAGGGCCATAGCCGCATCGTCCTGGTGGGCGATCCCGAATACTACAACCAGTTCGGCTTCCGCCGCGACCTCGCGCTGCACCTGCAGCTGCCGGGCTGGGTCGAGGAGCGCCGCTTCCTGGCGCTCGAGCTGGTCGCCGGCGCGATGATCGGCGTGCACGGCATGATCGGCAAGGCGGCGAGCAAGAAGACACGGCGCAAGAAGCGCACCTGAGCGCCGCCGGGCTGGGGAAAACTCGCGTCGGCCGAGCGCATTATGGGCAATGGCTCGCGATTCGAGTCAGCAAAACAGGGCCTGAAATGCCGGGCGAATGCCCATAATAGGGGCGGCGAACCGAGTGTGCCAAGCTGTCGGCGTCTGGAGGAGTCCGACGACGATGAGCTGTGACGTGAGCAAGCCGGAGAAAACGGAAGTCCGGAAAAAAACGGAGAAAACGGTCGAAACCGCTTGCGCGCTAGCGCATCACGATGCGCGGCGCCGGCCGCGGCCCGCGCTGGTTGGCGGTGAGCTGCTTCCACACCCGGCCGGCGATGTTCCTGTAGACCTGGGCGTGCGGGCTGTCGGGCTGGGCGATCACGATCGGATGGCCGCTGTCGGAGCTCATGCGGATGTCGAGATGCAGCGGCACCTCGCCGAGGAAGGGGACGCCGAGCTTTTCGGCTTCCTCGCGCGCGCCGCCATGGCCGAAGATCTCCGACCGCTCGCCGCATTTGGGGCAGAGGAAGTAGCTCATGTTCTCGACGATGCCGAGCACCGGTACCGCCACCTTGCGGAACATGCTCAAGCCCTTGCGCGCATCGATCAGGGCGATGTCCTGCGGCGTCGAGACGATCACCGCGCCGGACAGCGCGACCCGCTGGGCGAGCGTGAGCTGCGCATCGCCGGTGCCGGGCGGCATGTCGACCACCATCACGTCGAGTTCGCCCCATTGCACGTCGCGCAGCATCTGCTCGAGCGCGCTCGACACCATCGGGCCGCGCCAGATCATCGGCGTGTCCTCGGCCACGATGTAGCCGATCGACATGGTGCGTATGCCGTAGCGCTCGATCGGCTTCAGCATCTTGCCGTCGAGCGATTCGGGCTTTTCCTTCACCGCCAGCATGCGCGGCATCGAGGGGCCGTAGATATCGGCGTCGAGCAGGCCGGTGGCGACGCCGTTGGCGGCGAGGCCGAGCGCCAGGTTGACCGCCGTGGTCGATTTGCCGACGCCGCCTTTGCCCGAGGCAACGGCGATGATGTGCTTGACGCCCGGCACGTCGATTCGGGCCGCGGCGGCCGGTCCATGCCCGGTGCGCGGCGGTGGCGCCGCCGCCGCGGGTCGCTGGGCGGGGCGCTCGGCGGTCATGACGGCGGAGGCCGAGAGCACCCCCGGCAGGGCGCGGACCGCCTGTTCGCAGGCCTGGCGCAAGGGTTCGAGCGCCGCGCCGCGTGCCGGATCAACCTCCAGAGTCACTGCAACATGTCCACCGCGGGTGGCGATGCCGCTCACCATGCCGAGCGCCAGCACGTCCTTCCCGGAGGCCGGATCGATGACCGTTTGGAGAACACCGCGCACGGCCGATTCAGTGATTTCCGCCATGTCGCCCGCTCGCCGCTTGATTGAAGGTATGCCTGTGGTCACATATATGCAGCCCGACATGAAAGCAAAGGCCCCGCGGGGCGGCCTCGAGGTGCGGATGGCTTGGAATAACAACAGCGGCGGCCCCTGGGGCGGCGGCGGCGGGGGCGGCGGCGGTCCGTGGGGCGGCGGTGGCGGCGGCAATCGTGGCGGTGGCCCATTCGGCTCGCGCCGACCGCCCGACATGGAAGATGTCATCCGCCGCGGCCAGGAGCGGCTGCGCAACCTGATGCCGGGTGGCCTGGGCTCGTTCAAGGGCATCGTGCTGATCGCGCTGGCCGCGGTCGTGATTTGGCTGCTGACCGGCTTCTTCCGCGTGCAGCCCAACCAGCAGGCGATCCAGCTCGTGTTCGGCAAGCCGTACGGCAAGCCGGTCGAGCCCGGCCTGCACTACAACCTGCCCGGACCGATCGGCAGCGTGGTGGTGGTCAACGTGCAGGACCAGCGCCGCACGGTGATCGGCTCGCGCGGCGCCACCAGCGACCGCAGCCCGTACGGCCGCAGCGCGCGGCCGACCTCGAGCGAGAACCTGATGCTGACCGGCGACGAGAACATCGTCGACATCGAGTTCGCCGTGCTCTGGCAGGTCAAGGACGTCTTCAAGTACGCCTTTGCCGTGCGCAACGGCGAGGAGAACGTGCGCGCCGGCGCCGAGGCCGCGATGCGCGAGGTGATCGGCAAGTCGAACCTGCAGTATGCCCAGACCGAGGGCCGCACCCGCATCGAGCAGGACACCAAGGACCTGCTGCAGCGCATCCTCGACGAATACGGGCTGGGCGCCCGCATCGCCCAGGTGCAGCTGCTGCGCGTCGACCCGCCGCAGGAGGTGATCGGCGCCTTCCGTGACGTCCAGGCGGCGCGCGCCGACAAGGAGAAGTCGATCAACGAAGCCAATACCTACCGCAACCAGGTCCTGCCGCGTGCCAAGGGCGAGGCCGAGTCGATCATCCAGAAGGCCGAGGGTTACAGGGCGCAGAAAGTCGCCAGCGCCAAGGGCGACGTGCAGCGCTTCACCCAGGTCTACGACCAGTACGCCAAGGCCAAGGACATCACCTCCGAGCGCCTCTACATCGAGGCGATCGAGGAAGTGCTGCGCAACGTGAACAAGGTGATGCTCGACAAGAGCGGCGCCGCCAGCGGGGTGGTGCCTTACCTGCCGCTGCCCGAGCTGCGATCCGGGCCGCCGGCCCAGGTGCCGCCGCGAACCCCGGTCCAGCCGGCGCCGGGAGCCACGCGATGAACAACCGGTCCATCGGCCTGCTGGCGCTCGCCGCCATCCTGGTCTTCCTCATGACCCAGACGCTTTACACCGTCGATCCGACCAAGCAGGTGCTGGTGCGCCAGTTCGGCGCCATCGTCGGCGACCCCAAGACCGAGCCCGGGCTCTACGGCAAGATCCCGCTGGTCCAGGACATCCAGCGCATCGACCGCCGCCTGCTCGACTACGAGGCCGAGGAGTTCGAGATCATCGCCGGCGACCAGAAGCGCCTGGTGGTCGACGCCTATGCCCGCTTCAAGGTCGTCAATGCCCGGCTGTTTGCCGAGACCGTGCCGGGCGGCGAGCCGACGCTGCGCGGGCTGCTCGACTCGCTGATCAACTCGGAGATCCGCGGCGTGCTCTCCTCGGTGCCGCTGCACGCGGTGCTGACCGAGCAGCGGGCCAGCCTGATGGACGACATCACGCGGCGGGTGAACGGCAAGACCAAGGACCTCGGGGTCGAGGTGGTGGATGTGCGCATCAAGCGCGCCGACCTGCCGCAGGCCAACTCGCAGTCGGTCTACAACCGCATGAAGACCGACCGCGAGCGCGAGGCCGGCCAGTTGCGCGCCGAGGGCGACGAGGAGAAGCAGCGCATCACCGCGACCGCCGACCGCGAGGTTGCCGTGATCCGGGCCGATGCCGGGCTGAAGGCCCAGATCGCCATGGGCGAGGCCGATGGCGAGGCGACCAAGATCTATGCCGACGCCTTCACCAAGGATAAGGATTTCTATGCCTTCTGGCGGCGCATGGAGGCCTACAAGCAGGCCTTCGCCGCCGGCGGGACCATGATCCTGAGCCCCGACAGCGACTTCTTCCGTTACTTCAACGATCCCACGGGGGTGGTTGCGCCGGGCAAGAAATAGGCCAGCCGGGCGCTGTGGCAGCCTTGCCACGGCGCCCGAGGATTTTGCGCTGACCTGCGGAAAAGGCTGAAATAACCGGCGACATAACGCCCTCTTTATTTGCGCCACATTCCGCCGCCATGTAGACAGGAACTTGAACACGCGGCGCCGGCCGGACCTCGTTTTGAACGCCTTGAGCGCCGTTGGAGGTCAGTCGTGATTCTCTCGGGGTTATCAGGGTTTGTGCGGGCCGCGGGCGTTGCCGCGGTGGTGGCGTTCGGTGCGGTGGCGGCTCAGCCGGCGGTGGCGCGCGATGCGCCCGACAGCTTCGCCGACCTGGTCGACAAGTTGCTGCCGACGGTGGTCAACATAACGACCACGCAGAACGTGGCGCAGCAGGGGCCCAGGCTGCGCGACCTGCCGCAGCTGCCGCCGGGCTCGCCGTTCGAGGAGCTGTTCAAGGAGTTCTTCGACCGCAAGGGCGGCGACCAGCAGCAGCGCCGCGGCACCTCGCTCGGCTCGGGCTTCATCATCGACGGCGAAGGCTACATCGTCACCAACAACCACGTGATCCAGGGCGCCGAGGACATCACGGTGATCCTGCGCGACGACACCCAGCTCAAGGCCAAGCTGATCGGGTCGGACAGCCGGGTCGACGTGGCGGTGCTCAAGGTCGAGCCGCCGAACAAGAAGCCGCTGCCGGCCGCCAAGTTCGGCGATTCGGACAAGAGCCGGGTCGGCGACTGGGTGATCGCGATCGGCAATCCGTTCGGCCTCGGCCATTCGGTGACCGCCGGCATCATCTCGGCGCGCGGCCGCGCGCTCAGCGATTCGCTCGACGACTACCTGCAGACCGACGCCGCGATCAACAA
>VBAF01000599.1 GCA_005884705.1 Alphaproteobacteria bacterium | reverse complement strand
TTCCTCTACGGCACCATGGCGATCCTGGTGATCAATACGGTGGCGCACTTCTATACGGTGGGCCATCTCACCGCGACGACGGCGCTGAAGCAGATCGACCCCGAGTTCGAGGCGGTCTCGGCTTCGCTCAAGGTGCCGATCTGGCGCACCTTCGGGCGGGTCACCGCGCCGATCTGCCTGCCTTCGATCCTCGACGTCGCGATCTATATGTTCGTCAACGCCATGACGACCGTGTCCTCGGTGATCTTCCTCTATTCGCCCGATACCAAGCTCGCTTCGGTGGCGGCGGTGAACATCGAGGAGGCGGGCACCACGGCCGCGGCAACCGCGCTCTGCGTGGTGATCGTGGCAACGTCGGCGGCGGTCAAGGCGCTGCATCTGTTGGCCGACCGCTTCCTGCTCGGCCGCCTGCAGGCGTGGCGCCGGCGCTGATTCTTCCCGCCCCGAGGTTGGGATGGCATAGTGACGACCGAGCGGAGGGGACAGGCGGCAATGGCGGAAGTTGATGTCGGCGAGCTGCCGGAGGGCACCAAACGCTGCATTGCCTGCGGCGAGCCGATCAGGATGATCGCCAAGCGATGCATCCACTGCACCAGCGATCAGGATCCCGTCCGGCAAAGGCTGGGCTTCAGCACCAACCTGATGTCGATGTCGGTGGCGCTGATCTCGGTGCTGGGTGTCGTGGTGCCGATCCTGATCGAGAGCGCGACGCGCGATGACTCGCATCTGATCTTTTCCCTGCAGCATGCCACGGAGGTCGAGCTGTTCGTGATCGTCTCGAACCAGGGACGCGAGCCTGGCACCGTCTCGGTCGGCACCCTGCAGGTGAAGGGCGGCAAGAGCGTGCAGATCCGGTCGTCGGAGCGCTCGCCCGTCGAGATCATCGACCCGAAGAAATCGACGCTGCTGCACTTCCACAAGTTCGTGTTCGACGGCAAGAGGGTGACGGCGGACTTCAATTTCGATGCACCGAAGGACCAGCCCTGCATCCTGTCGATTCACGTGACCAGCTTCCGCGGCGAACGCTCCACGCTGGCGGTCGAGCGGCCGTGCGGCGACTTCGCACCCTTCGTCAAGCCGATCTAGCGGTCCTTGTACCAGAAGCCGAGCAGGAAACGGTCGACGCGGCCGCCATTCTTGCCCTGCGTCTGGACCTCGTGCAGATCCTCGCCATGCCGTGCCATCCATTTGTCGAGCAGCCGCTTGGCCACGTAACCCACGGTGAGGAACGTGCCGAAATAGGCGATGGCGGTCATCAGCGCGCGCATGGCGGGCGGACTTTACCGCGTTTTGCGCTAGGCTGCGACGAGACAGATGAGGTCGATGATGCGCCGATTGCTCGCCCTGCTTGCCATCCTGCTCGCGGCACCCGCCGCCGCCGCCGACTATCCCAAGCCGCAGGAAGGCGACTGGGTCGCCAAGGACTTCAGGTTCCACACCGGCGAGGTAATGCCCGAGCTCAAGCTGCACTACCGCACGATCGGCGACCCCAGGAACCCGGTGGTGCTGATGCTGCACGGCACGACCGGCTCGGGGGCCAGCCTGCTCACCCCCGGCTTTGCCGGCGAGCTGTTCGGCACCGGCCAGCCGCTCGATGCCGCCAGGTACTTCATCGTGCTGCCCGACGGCATCGGTCACGGCCAGTCGAGCAAGCCGTCGGATGGCCTGCGCACGAAGTTCCCGCAATATGACTACGCCGACATGGTCGACGCCCATTACCGCCTGCTGACCGAAGTCGACGCCCATCACCGCCTGCTGACCGAAGGGCTCGGCATCAAGCATGTGCGGCTGGTGATGGGCAATTCGATGGGCGGGATGAATGCCTGGCTGTGGGCCGGCAAGTATCCCGACTTCATGGATGCTGCCGTGCCGATGGCCTCGCAGCCGACGCCGATGGCGGCGCGCAACTGGATGATGCGCCGGCTGATCATCGATTCGATCCGCAGCGACCCCGACTGGAACGGCGGCAACTACACCAGCCAGCCGAAAAGCGTGAAGCGCGCCGCCGTGTTCTATGCCACCGCCACGTCCGGCGGCACGCTCGCCTACGCCGCGCTGGCGCCGACGCGGGACGCCGCCGACAAGCTGCTCGACGAACGTCTGGCCGCACCCTTCAACGCCGACGCCAACGACTATCTCTATCAGTGGGAATCGTCGAGCGACTACGATCCGACGCCGCTGCTGCCGCGGATCTCGGCGAAGCTG
>VBAF01000598.1:1139-2807 GCA_005884705.1 Alphaproteobacteria bacterium | reverse complement strand
GACCTGTCGTTCGACACCATCTCGGGCGCCGGCCCGAACGGCGCCATCGTCCACTACCACGCGACCGCGGCGACCGAGCGCACGCTCGAGCCGGGCTCGCTCTACCTCGTCGATTCGGGCGCCCAGTATCGCGACGGTACGACCGACATCACCCGCACCGTCGGCATCGGCACGCCGACCGCCGAGATGAAGGACCGCTTCACCCGCGTGCTCAAGGGCCACATCGCGCTTGCCACCGTGCGCTTCCCGTTCGGCACGACCGGCTCGCAGCTCGATGCGCTGGCCCGCACCGCGTTGTGGCAGGTCGGGCTCGACTACGACCACGGCACCGGCCACGGCGTCGGCGCCTATCTCTCGGTGCACGAGGGGCCGCAGCGCATCTCCAAGGTCGCCAACAACGTGGCGCTGCAGCCCGGCATGATCGTCAGCAACGAACCCGGCTACTACAAGACCGGCGCCTACGGCATCCGCATCGAGAACCTGGTCGCGGTGAAAGAGGCCGAGATCGAGGGCGCCGACCGGCGCTATCTCGAGTTCGAGACGCTGACGCTCGCGCCGATCGATCTCGAATGCGTCGAGGTCGGCCTGCTGACCGACGCCGAGAAGGCCTGGCTCAACGCCTATCACGCCCGCGTGCGCGAGGTCGTGGCGCCGCAGGTCGACGGCGAGACGCGCGCCTGGCTTGAGCAGGCGACACGCGCGATCTGAAGGCCGCGGGCCGGGCGGCGACGGTTTTCGACCGTTTACGCGGTTTTTGCCAGGACTCCCGTTTTTCCCAGGACCACCCCGGCGAGGGTCGCAGGCTCGGCGAACAGACATGGCGGCTCCTGTGCGTGACGTTCACGCGCAGGATACGAGCGGTCCTCTCAGCGACCTATTCCGGGCATTGGCCGCGCGAAAAACCCGCCATTTACAGGCCTCGAATCGCCGGCCATTGCCCGGAATGACCCCGCCGGAAGCGCGGCACTGCGGTGCCGCTCGGGCGCATGACGCGAATTGCTCGGGAATCGAGTCGAACACGGCGGCAGGATTTACTCTTCCGACAAAAGAAAAAAGCTAATCCTGCGCGGCGGTGCGGCCGAGAACGACGTCCTGATAGACGTCGAGCGACGGCAGGCCGCCGGTGTGCATGAACAGCACCTTCGCGTTGGGCTTGAAGAAGCCCTGGCGTGCGAGGCCAATCAGGCCGGCCATGATCTTGCCGGTGTAGACCGGGTCGAGCGGGATGCCCTCGGTCCGCGCCAGCATCTGGACGGCTTCGACCATCTTCTTGTTGGGCACGGAGTACTTCGGCTGCCAGAAGCCGCCGACGCTCTTGACCGCCTCGCGCGGCACCTTGCCGATGCCGAGCAGGTCGGCGACGGCCTGCGCTTCCTTGAGCACCAGCGGCTCCTGGTCGGCCGGATCGCGGCTCACGCCGATGCCGATCAGCGGGATCTTGATGCTGTTGCCCCAGAAGCCCGCCGCCATGCCGCCATGGGTGCCCGAGCTGCCCGAGCCGACCACGACGGCATCGAACGCCACGCCCATGTCGAACCACTGCTGCTGCATCTCCTGCACGCAGGCGACGTAGCCCAGGCCGCCGATCGCGTTCGAGCCGCCGCCCGGGATGATGTAGCCTTGGCGGCCGAGCGAGGCGACGTCCTGCGCGATCTTCGACATGGCGGC
>VBAF01000598.1:522-1112 GCA_005884705.1 Alphaproteobacteria bacterium | reverse complement strand
TGTAGCTGCCGGGCACCCTCTCCTCGATCACGAAGCGGCACTTCAGCCCTTCCTTGAGCGCGGCCGCGAGCGTGATGCGGCAGTGGTTGGACTGCGGCGCGCCACAGGTGATCAGCGTGTCGGCGCCCTGCGCCAGCGCGTCGGCGGCAAGGAATTCGAGCTTGCGGGTCTTGTTGCCGCCGGGGAACAGCCCAAGCATGTCGTCGCGCTTGATCCAGATCTCCGGCCCGACCCCGCCCGGGCAGCTCGCCGCCAGCGCCTTGGTGAAGTGCGGCAGCAGCTCGATCGGCGTGGCGAACGGCGTGTAGCGACGACGCGGGAAACGAGACAAATCCATTGCGATCAAACTCCGGAGACGACTTTCGATTGGCTCTGCCGCGCGCCGCATAGCCTGGAACGGCGCAAGCTCTAGCATCGCGACCGGCTTGGAGGAAAGCGGGCGGTGGCGCGCGTTCGCCGGCTCTTGTCCAATCCGGCGTCATGGCGTGGCGCCTGTGGATATAACTGCCCCTGTTCGATCGCCCACTATGGACAATGGACCTCGCGTGAAGGGCGCGTCTTGCGCGGGAATCGCCCCGGCCACTGCTCAT
>VBAF01000598.1:0-497 GCA_005884705.1 Alphaproteobacteria bacterium | reverse complement strand
GACTCGCTCCCCCGGGAGCCCGCGAGCCGGAGCACGACAACGACGACAAGATCGCGGGCCTCCCCGACGACCTCTGCTGGGGTGGCGCCTTAGAGAGGCGGCAACCTACTTAGCAACCATTCTAGCACTGACAACATGGAAGGATGGTCAACCAACACCTGCCTAATGAATTCGGCGTGGTCGTTAATCCAACGCAATATCGGTATTGCCTCCTTCATTATGGCATAGCCGGCACCTCCCACGGAGATAGCCACCACGAAGGTGGCCCGCAGCAGATTCCTCCAAGTTGCGCCAAGGGTCCTTTCAGCCCGCCTGCCACTATTTGTTGTCTGTTGAGCTTGAGATTCAATCCGTTGAACTTCCGCAATAGCCGCTGGGGTAGTAAATTCCCCGGCTGATCTAAGCGCCTCAGCGGCGGCACTACGATTGATGGGTCGGAAGGAATCAGGTGGGCCCAGTCGTGCCGCGTCCATCCCCTCAAGATATGGATCAATGCT
>VBAF01000282.1 GCA_005884705.1 Alphaproteobacteria bacterium | reverse complement strand
CCTCGGCCTGGCTGGTCAGCCCGCCGAGCCGGCGATAGAGGCCCATGCGCACCGACAGGTCGGCGACGTATTCCTCGGGGATCAGCACCGGGATGCCGAGATTGATGGTCGGCGACCAGTCCGCTCTCTCCGCCTCCTGCGCCCGGCCGCGCGCCGAGGCGACGGCCTCCTCGAGGAGCTGCTGATAGAGCTCGATGCCGACCTCGCGGATGTGGCCCGACTGCTCCTCGCCCAAGAGGTTGCCGGCGCCGCGGATGTCGAGGTCGTGGCTGGCGAGCTGGAAGCCCGCGCCCAAGGTGTCGAGCGTCTGCATGACCTCGAGCCGCTTGGAGGCTGTCTCGTTCAGCGCCTTGCCCGGCGGCACCGTGAGATAGGCATAGGCGCGGGTCTTGCCGCGGCCGATGCGGCCGCGCAGCTGGTAGAGCTGGGCAAGGCCGAACATGTCGGCGCGGTGCATCACCATGGTGTTGGCGTTGCGGATGTCGAGGCCCGATTCGACGATGTTGGTCGACAGCAGCACGTCGACCTTGCCGTCGACGAAGTCCTGCATGGTGTTCTCGATCTGGGTCGGCGGCAGGCGGCCATGCGCCATCGCCAGGCGCATCTCGGGCACCAGCTCGCGCAGGGTCTCGGCCACCGTGGCGAGGTCCTCGATGCGCGGGCAGACATAGAAGCTCTGGCCGCCGCGATACTGCTCGCGCAGCAGCGCCTCTCGGATGGTGACCGGATCGAACGGCGTGACGAAGGTGCGCACCGCCAGCCGATCGACCGGCGGGGTGGCGATCAGGCTCATGTCGCGCACGCCGGTCAGCGCAAGCTGCAGGGTGCGCGGGATCGGCGTCGCGGTCAGCGTCAGCACGTGCACGTCGGCGCGCAGCTCCTTGAGCCGTTCCTTGTGGGCCACGCCGAAATGCTGCTCCTCGTCGACGACCAGCAGGCCGAGGTCCTTGAACTCGATGCTCTTGGCCAGCAGCGCATGGGTGCCGATGACGATGTCGACGGTGCCCTCCTTGACCGCCGCCTTGGTCTCCCTCGCCTCCTTGGCCGCGACCAGGCGCGACAGCCGGCCGATCCGAACCGGCAGGCCCTGGAAGCGCTCGATGAAGGTGCGGTGGTGCTGGCGCGCCAGCAGGGTCGTCGGCGCGATCACCGCGACCTGCTTGCCCGACATCGCCGCCACGAAGGCGGCGCGCAGCGCGACCTCGGTCTTGCCGAAGCCGACGTCGCCGCAGATCAGCCGGTCCATCGGCTTGCCGGAGGACAGATCGTCGAGCACGTCGACGATCGCCTGCAGCTGGTCGTCGGTCTCGGCATAGGGAAAGCGGGCGCAGAATTCCTCGTACAGGCCTTCCTGCGGCGCCATGGTCTCGCCGCGCCGGACCGCGCGCTCGGCGGCGATCTTGATCAGCCGGTCGGCCATGTCGGCGATGCGCTGCTTGAGCCGCGCCTTGCGCGACTGCCAGGCGACGCCGCCCAGCCGGTCGAGCTGGGCCTCCTCGTCGGCGGCGCCGTAGCGGCTCAGCACGTCGATGTTCTCGACCGGCACGAACAGCTTGTCGCCGCCCTCGTAGGTGAGCTTGAGGCAGTCGTGGCGCGCGTAATGGATTTCGAGCGTGACCAGGCCCTCGTAGCGGCCGACGCCGTGCTCGCGATGCACCACCAGGTCGCCCTCGCTCAGAGCGGCCGCCTCGGCGATGAAGCGCTCGGACGGCCGGCGCTTGCGCTGCGGCCGCGACAGGCGGTCGCCGAGGATGTCCTCCTCGCCGATCACCTCGAGGCCATCGAGCACGAAGCCGTGCTCGAGCGGCCAGACCGCCACGCCGATCACGCCGGCCGGCAGCTTCTGGACCTCGGCATGGTCATGCACCGTCACCGGCGTGGTGGCACCGTGCTCCTGCAGCAAATGGGTGAGGCGCGCCGCCGAGCCCTCGGTGAAGCCCGCGATCACCACCCGACGGCCGGCCGCATTGGCGGCCTTCACATGATCGGACACCTTGTCGAACAGGTTGACGCCCTGCGCGGTGCGCGCCTGGGCGAAGCCTTCGTGGCGGCGGCTGCCGAGATCGATCGCGTTCGGCGCGTCGGGGGCGGCATCGAAGCTGGTCAACTGACCGACGCTGTGGCCCTCGAGCAGGGCGTCCCACTGCGACGGCTTGAGGTAGAGCCGGTCGGGCGGCACCGGCTTGTAGTCGGCGCCGCCCGACATGCCGCCCTTTGCCCCGGTCTTGAGGCGCGCATCGTAGTAATCCTCGATCAGCTCCCAGCGCGCGTCGAAGGCTTCGTTGATCTGATGGTCCGACGTGACGATCGCGTCGGGGCAGTAGTCGGCCAGCGTCTCGAGCCGGTCGTGGAACAGCGGCAGCCAGTGCTCCATGCCGACATGGCGCTGGCCCGCCGACACCGCTTCGTAGAGCAGGTCCTCGCCGGCGACAGCGCCGAACAGCGCGCGATAGCCGGTGCGGAAGCGCTCGATGCTCTGAGCCGTCAGCAGCACCTCGCTGACCGGCAGCAGTACGACCTCGTCGCGCTCAGCCGTCGTGAGCTGGCTCATCGGATCGAACGAGCGGATGGTCTCCAGCACGTCGCCGAACAGGTCGAGCCGCAGCGGTTCGTTGGTGCCCGGCGGGAAGAGATCGACCAAGCCGCCGCGCACCGCGTACCCGCCCGGCTCCATCACCGTATCGGCGCGGCCATAGCCGTTCTCGCCGAGATATTTTAGGAGCGAGGCGACATCGACGCTCTGGCCCTTGCGCAGCACGCTCGCCGCCTCGGCATAGAGACTGCGCGGCGGCACCTTCTGCAGCACCGCACCGGCCGACGCCAAAATGATTCGGCCCGGCGTCCCCGGCTTCTTCGCAGTCGCCAGCCGCACCAGGGTCTCCAGCCGCTCGGCGACGATGTCGGGATGCGGCGACAGCCGGTCGTAGGGCAGGCAGTCCCAGGCCGGGAATACCAGCACCTCGCGTTCCGGCGCGAAGAAGCGCAGCCCGTCCTGCAGCCGCTCCAGCCGCTGGCCGTCGCGCGCCACGTGCAGGATGTCCTGGCCGCCGGTCGTGCGGGCAAGGTCGGCCAGCACCAGCGCGTCGGCGCCCTCAGGCAGGCCGGCGAGCGTCCAGCGCCCCGTCTTGCGATGCAGGCTGGCCAGGCGATCGGTGAGACTCGACACCTAGAACCTCACACGGAACGCGAGCAGCTTGCGCACGACGGCTGTATCCTTCTCGGGCGGCACGGCGACCTGGCCGGTGACCCAGTCGAAGATCTCGTTGTCGCCGGTTTCCAGCAGGCGTTCATACTGGTCGAGCTCCGCAGGCGTGAACGCCGCGATATGGGCGCGCGCGAACTGGCCAAGGAGAATGTCGTTCTCCTTGTTGCCGCGATAGATGCTGCGATAGAGCAAACGCTTTCGCCGCGTCTCCAGTTCGGTCTCGTCATTGATATTCGGGGCCATTTTTCCCCAGGCCTTGGCAAAAGGGGCGTAGCATATAGGCGGCGGCGGGTGCGAAGTCACGCTCCGGAGAAAGCCTAACGCGCATGCGTCCGCAGAGCCTCACCCCCCTCTTCGCCCAGGTCACTTCGCTGTCCGGAATCGGCCCGCGGCTGGGCAAGCTCGTGGAGCGGCTGACCGGCCCGCTGGTGGTCGACCTGCTGTGGCATCTGCCGTCGGGCGTTGTCGACCGCCGCAACGCGCCCGAGGTGGCGCAGGCGCAGGCCGGCACGGTGGCCACCCTCACCGTCACGGTCGACGAGCACATCGTGCCACGCAATCCGCGCCAGCCCTACCGCGTCTGGTGCAGCGACGAGACCGGCAAGCTCTGCCTGACCTATTTCAACGGGCGCGAGGACTATCTCAAGAAGCTGCTGCCGCCGGGCGAGCGTCGCGTGATCAGCGGCAAGATCGAGCTCTACCAGGGCGAGGTGCAGATGACGCATCCCGACCATGTGGTGCCGCTCGAGGAGCTCGAGTCTGTTCTGAGGGTCGAGCCGGTATACGGCCTGACCGGCGGCCTGACGCAGCGGCCGCTGCAGAAGGCGATCGCCTCGGCGGTCGCGCGCGCGCCGGAACTGCCGGAGTGGCAGGACGCGGCCTACCGCAAGAAGCAGAAATGGGCCGGCTGGAAATCGTCGCTCGCGACGGCGCATGCGCCGGCCGATGAAAGCGATCTTGCGCCGATGCACCCGGCCCGCGCCCGGCTCGCTTTCGACGAGTTGCTGGCGAGCCAGCTCGCGATCGCCCTGGTGCGCCATCACAACCGTTCCCTGCCCGGGCGCACGACCAGGGGCGACGGTGGCTTGCAGAAGCGCGCGCTGGCGGCGCTGCCGTTCCAGCTCACGCCGAGCCAGATCTTCGCCACGGCGGAGATCGCCGGCGACATGGCCAAGGCCGAGCGCATGGTGCGGCTGCTGCAGGGCGATGTTGGCAGTGGCAAGACTCTGGTTGCCTTCCTCGCCATGCTGACCGCCGTGGAGGCCGGCGCACAGGCTGCGCTGATGGCACCGACCGAGCTGCTGGCGCGCCAGCACTACGCCACCATCGCGCCGCTCGCCGAGGCGGCGGGCGTGACGCTCGCCCTGCTGACCGGCCGCGACGGCTCGCGCCAGAAGAAGCAGACCATGCAAGGCCTGGCCGACGGCACGATCCAGCTCGTGGTCGGCACGCATGCGCTGGTCCAGGAGGAGGTCGAGTTCGCCGACCTGGCGCTGGCGGTGGTCGACGAGCAGCACCGCTTCGGCGTGCACCAGCGCATGGCGCTGTCCTCGAAGAGCCATTCCGTCGACCTGCTGGTGATGACCGCCACGCCGATCCCGCGCACCCTCATGCTGGCGGCCTACGGCGACCTCGACGTCTCCAAGCTCACCGAGAAGCCGGCGGGACGGCAGCCGATCGACACCCGCACCATTCCGCTCGAGCGCGTCGGCGAGGTCGCCGATGCGGTGGGCCGCATGATGGCAAGCGGTGCCGGGATCTACTGGGTCTGCCCGTTGATCGAGGAATCGGAGGACGTCGATCTCGCCAATGCCGAGGAGCGCCATCACCTGTTGAGCGCGCGCTACCCTGGCAAGGTCGGGCTGGTGCATGGCCGGCTGAAGAGTGCCGAGCGCGAGGCGACCATGGCGGCGTTCGCCGACGGAAGATTGTCGATCCTGGTGGCGACGACCGTCATCGAAGTCGGCGTCGACGTGCCGGCTGCCACCGTCATGATCATCGAGCATGCCGAGCGCTTCGGCCTCGCCCAGCTCCATCAGCTGCGCGGCCGGGTCGGCCGCGGCAGCGCCAAATCGACCTGCCTGCTGCTCTACGCCCAGCCGCTCGGCGAGACCGCCAAGGCGCGGCTCGCCATCATGCGCGAGACCGAGGACGGCTTTCGCATCGCCGAGGAGGACCTGAAGCTGCGCGGCGCCGGCGAGCTGCTCGGCACACGGCAAAGCGGCCTGCCCGACATGCGCCTGGCCGATCTGGCCGCCCACGGCGAGCTGCTGCAGGCCGCCCAGGACGACGCCCGCCTGATCGTCGACCGCGATCCCGAGCTGCAATCCGACCGCGGCAAGGCGCTGCGCGCCCTGCTCTATCTGTTCCGCCGCGACGATGCGGTCAGGACCCTGCGAGCGGGCTAGCCAAGTTGGGAGACATAAGCCCTGAGGGCATCGCGTGCCGCCTCGACCGCTTTCTCCGCCTCGGCCCGCCGCTTGGCCAAGGCCTCGAGATCGGTCTCCTGCTTGTCGAGGGTCGCAAGGTAGCGCCGCTGCAGGTCGCTGTTGGCCGGCACGCGGGCGAGGTTGTCGCGCAGGCGGGCCTGCTCCTGCACGATCTGCTGGCGTTCGGTGTCGATGCGGGTCATTTGCCGCTGGGCCTCGGCGACCGCCTGCTGCAGCTGCAGGATCTTGCCCAGGGCCTCACGCGTCTTGGCATCGAACTCCTGGGCCTGGGCGAAGACCCTGATCTGGTCCGCCGCGCTGTCGGCCAGCCGCAGCTCCTGCTGCTGGGTCTGTTCCTGGACGATCTCGAAGGTGCCGGTCTTGTCGCCGCCCGGCAGCTGCAGCGGAATGCGGTAATTGCCCTCGCTGATCTCGACCGCCTTGGACTCGGGCTTGACCAGCGTCCAGCCCTGCAGGCGGCGCTGGACGATGACAAGTTGGCGGGGCTCCTTGGCGGGGCCGCGCGCCCTGTAGGTCGTGGTGTGGCGCAGCAGCCGGGAATAGCGCAACACGCCGCCGGCGATCGTGCCGCTGGCGATGCGGTCGGTCTGGGCGGCATCGCGCTCGATCGTGATCTTCTCGTCGAGCGCATAGGCCAACAGCCGCGTCTCGCCGACCGGGAAGCCCGACAGCCGCGCGTCGCCGACATAGGCGACGTTGCCTGCCTTGTCGCGCTCGTAGATCGTCAGGATGCCGGGCGGCAGCTGATAGAGCGCCAGCCGCTGCGCCGGGACCTGGCGGTCGAGGATCGGGATCGACAGCGTGCGCCCGTTCTCGACGCTGACCGGCCGGGGAAACTTGAAGACGACCTGGGTCGCCGCGTCGGTCGCCTCGAACTGATCGGCCGACCCGGCGACCGGCGGCGGGGGCGGCGCGGAGGCAACTTCGGCAACGCCGCGCTGCTGCTGCCGATTGCGGAAGTCGTTCATCGCCGGCGCGGGCGCGGCCGGCGCTGCCTTCTCCGCCACGGCGACGCCGCCGCGGTCGACGTTGGGCATCAGCCGTCCGGCGACTTCGACCGGCACTTCCGGCCGGGTGACGTAATAGGCCTCGTAGAGCGCCTGGTGGAACGCGACCGGCCGGCCCGACACCAGGGTCAGCTCGATGTCCCTCCAGTCCTGGCCGCTCAGGTTCTCGAGCGTCGCCCAGCCCTGCAGCGCCGAGCGCGCGGCCGCGGGGTCGGCCGGCAGGGTCATGCGATACGACGCCTTCCACACCGGCGCCTCGACGATGTAGGCGACACGGATGGTGCGACGGCCCTGCCCACGCGCGGCGAGCTCGAGCGTGCGCGCTTCTTTCGTGCGGTTGGACTGGATGGCCGCCAGCGCCTGCGCGACCTTCTCGCGCAGCGCGGCATCGGCGAATTGCAGGTTCTCGGCCTCCTCGAGGATGAACTGCTGCAGGCCGCGCTCGGTCAGCAAGGTGATCCTCGTGCGGGTGGTCGTCGCCCTGCCCTCGTTCAGGCTCACCGTCTCCGATGCGACCGAGACGATGCGGCCGGTGACGGCGCGGCTGCCGCCGACCGAGACTTGCGCGCCCTTGAGCGTCGCGAGCAGGGCCGCCGGCGACTGCAGCGAGGATTCGTCGAACGGAAGATCCTTGAACGCCTGCTTGAGTGGCTCCTTGCCGGGCAGGCTGAGACCGCCCACCCCGCCCTTGTCGTCGTAGACGACCAGGCTCTTCAGCACGTCGTCGACCTGGTCGAGCGAGACCGTGAGTTTGAGCGTGGCGTCACCCTCGACCGCGGCTTCATATTCGAAGTAGCCGAGACCGCCCGACGACAGCATCACGCGCTTGAGCGTCAGATCCTGGGCAAAGACAGGGATTGTCCACAGGCTCAACAGAGCCACGATCAGCCAGCGCATGTCGTCTCCCCCTCGGGTCGTTCACGCGCACGCTGGGCGCCGACTGTGACGGCAGCGGGGCAGAGTCGAAACGCTCTGCCCCGTCCGACGGTCGCCGCGAAGTTACACGTAGACCTTGGCGGCCTCGTCCTGGGCCCACCTGGCGGCTTCCTCGGGCGGCATGCCCTGGATCGCTTTGGCGTACATGTCGACGACGATGTACTTGCTCACCACCTCGGCGGCGCGGCGGTTGGGCGGTCCGGCGTAGCCGGCCAGCCGGCCGCTTGTCGGCAGATCGTGGAACGGCTTCAAGATCGGATCGACTTCCCAGACCTTGTGCTTTTCCCACCCCTTGGTGGCGCCGCAGGTGTAGCCCTGCTGCGAGGTGAACCATTCGTCGAACACCGGCTTGGAGTGCATCCAGCGCAGGAAGTCCTTGGCGGCTTTCTGGTTCTTCGAGTAGCCCATCAGCAGATCGGTCGACACGCCGGCGTAGTTGAACCGGCCGCCCGGACCGCCCGGGATGAAGGCATGCCGGATGTCCTCCCACATCGGCGTGCCCTTCTCGGTCAGGTAGGTCTGGGGTTTCTTCTTGGCTTCGATGTAGATCGAGGCGCCGTTGTTGGTGGCGCTGATGGTTTGCGACAGGAAGGCGCGGTTGTTGTTGGTGTCGTCCCAGGCCATCCCGCCATCGTCCATGGTCTCCTTCCACAGCGCGACCGCGAGCTTGATCGATTCGATCGCTTCCTTGCTGTTCAGCACGACGGTCTTGCCGTCGGCCTCGACCTCCTTGCCGCCCATCGACCAGAGGAACGGGTACCACCAGCCCGGCGCGTCGCCGAAGGTATGGCCGGCGGTCTGGCCGATCGGTCGCCCCTTGGCCTTGAGCTTCCGGCCGGCGTCGCGGAATTTGTCCCAATTCTCGGGGAAGCCGTTGTAGCCGACCTCCTCGAACCACGATTTGCGGTAGGCGACCAGGCCGCCGCCGGCCGACCAGGGCACGCCGATCCACTTGTCGCCGACCGTCGCGACGCGCCGGGAGACATCGTAGTAGCCGCCCTGGGCGTTGCCGATCTCCTCGGCCAGGTCGCTCACATCGGCGAGACTTCCGGCGTAGAGCTGCGGCCAGTTGCTGATGGCGTAGATGATGTCTGCGCCCGTTCCGGACTGGATCGCCGAGGTGATGCGCGACTGCAGATCGTTGGCGTTGACGGTCTCGACCTTGAGGTTGATGCCCAACGCGTTCTTGCAGTCCTGCGTGATCTTGCCCTTGAGCAGCACGTCGGAGGCCGGTACGAAATCGGCCCAGCGCAGCCAGTGGACGGTCGTCTCCTGCGCCAGGGCCGGCGCCCGGCCGGTGGCGAGGATGGCAGCCATGCCGCCGGACCCGGACAGCTTCAAAAGCTTACGCCGCGCGATGCGAGCCATGATGTCCTCCCAGATTGTCGTGCTTTGAGACTGCGTGCCCGGTCGCGCGCTTACGCGCGCCGGGTATGTCGTTCGTCAACTACGCGTCTTGATATGCTCGATAAGCACCAACGCCGCAGAGGCTGCGGCTGGAGCGTCCAGCCGAGGGCTCGCGGGGGACAACGCTGGCGAAGGATACGCCTAGGACAGCGCGTCCTTCAACGCCTCGAACGGCAGCAGCACGCATTCGTGGCGCGACTTGTGGCTGGCGACCGGCTCGAAGGCGTCGAACGGCGCGTGCGCCTTGCCGGCTTCGCGGCCGACCGCGCGCTCGGCGTCGTGGCGCAGCTCGGCGATGCCGGCGGCGTCGCGGCCGACCGCCGTCGCGGCGAGCGCTGCGGCCGAGGCCTGGCAGAGCAGGCAGCCGCGCACCTGATGGGCGATCTCGGCGATCCTGCCGTCGGCGAGCCGCACGTCGATGGTGACCCGGTCGCCGCACAACGGATTGTCGCGCCGCGCCGACTTGGTCGGCGCGGCCAGCTTGCCGGCGCCGGTCTTCGACTTGGCGAGCGCCACGATGCGTGCCTGGTAAAGCTCGTCGCTCATCGCAGCGTGTTCGCCGCGTGCCTCACGCCGGTCAGCAGGGCGTCGATGTCCGAATTGTCGTTGTACGGCGCGATCGAGACACGTGTCGTGCCGTCGAGATCGAAGCGATCCATCAGCGGCTGGGCGCAATGATGACCGGCGCGCACCGCGACGCCGAACGAATCGAGCGTCTGGGCGACGTCGTGCGGATGCACGCCGTCGAGCATGAAGGAGACGACCGGGTAGCGGTTCTGCAGGCTGGCCGGTCCCAGGATCTGCGTGCCGTCGATCTTCTGCAGCCCGTCGAGCACGCGCTGCACCAGGCCCATCTCGTGATCGTGCGTCGCCGTCCAATCGAGCGCCGCCATCCAGTTGCAGGCCGCACCCAGCCCGATCGCCGGACCGATCGGCGGCGTGCCGGCCTCGAAGCGGCGCGGCGGCGGCGCCCACGTCGTCTCGGCCAAGGTCACGCGGCCGATCATCGAGCCGCCGCCCATGAACGGCGGCATGGCTTCGAGCAGCTCGGGCCTGGCCCACAGCACGCCGATGCCGTTCGGCCCGTAGGCCTTGTGGCCGGCGAAGACGTAGAAGTCGACGCCGAGCGCGTTGAGATCGAGCGGTCCATGCGGCGCGCGCTGGGCGCCGTCGAGCATGACCTTGGCGCCGACCGATTTGGCCGCCTCCACCACCTTGCGCACGTCGAGCAGCGCGCCGGTGACGTTGGAGACATGGGCGAGCGAGATCAGCTTGGTTTCGGAGGTCAGCAGCCTGGGCAGCGCGCCGAGATCGATCTGGCCGTCGGTCGTGACCGGCAGCATGTCGAGCTCGACGCCGCTGCGCTGGCGCAGGAGCTGCCACGGTACGATGTTGGAATGGTGCTCGAGCTCGGAGATCAGGATGCGGTCGCCACGCTTGAGGAGCTGGCCGTAGGCATGGGAAACCAGATTGATCGCCGCCGTGCAGCCGCCGGTGAAAACGATCTCCATCGGCTGCACGCCAAGGAAGCTCGCCACGTCGGCCCGGGCGTTCTCGTAGAGCTCGGTCGCGCGTTCGGCCAGGCGATGGACGCCGCGCAGCACATTGGCGCGGCCGGTCGTCTCGTAGCGCCGCACCGCATCCAGCACGGCGAGCGGCGTCTGCGCCGACGCGCCGTTGTCGAGATAGTGCACCGGCTTGCCGTCGATGATCTCGGACAGGATCGGGAACTGGCGCCGGACCGCGCCGACGTCGAAGCTCATGCAGGCCTCTGTCCGGCGCGCGCCCGCCACGCCGCCAGTGCCTCAGGCGTGTCGATGTCGGTGACGGCCGCCTCGCCCGTCATCTCGACCTCGCAGACCAGGTCGGCATGCTCGCCGATCAGGTGCTTGGCGCCGGTGTCGCCCGAGACCTTGGCGATCTCGGGGAAGAAGCGGCGGTCCCACAGCACCGGATTGCCGCGCTTGCCGACGACTGTCGGCACGCAGATCGAGCGGCCTTCGACCGGGCTGAAGGCGGCCATCAGCCGGTCGAGCAGCGCCGAATTCACGCCCGGCATGTCGCCGAGCTGCACGATGGCGGCGTCGATGTCCTTGCCCAGCGCGGCGACGCCGGTCCGCACCGACGTGCTGAGCCCGTCGACGAAATCGGGATTGGTGACGAAGCGGAGCTTGGCGCTTGCGGGCACCGCCTGCTCGATCGCCGCCCGGACCTGATCGGCCATGTGGCCCAGCACGACGACGACCTCGACGGCTTGCGAGGCCAGCGCGGCCTTCACCGCATGAACGACCAGCGGCGCGCCGTTGGCGTCGGCCAGCAGCTTGTTCGGCCCGCCCATGCGGGTCGAGCGTCCCGCGGCGAGCAGCAGCACGGCGACGCGCGGTGCCTGCTGCGGTGCCGCCTCGTCGTCGCTGTCGTCGCGCGGCTGCGGCCGGGTCGGGATCTCGGCGAGCAGGCCGCCGGCGCCCATCTTCACGATTTCGGAACGCCCGACCGGCAGGCCGGCGGCAAGGCGCTCCAGCACCATGTCGAAGCCGTTGTACTTCGGCGACTTGGCGCAGCCCGGCAGGCCGAGCACCGGCTTGCCGTCGAGCTCGGCGGTCAGCAGCAGGTTGCCCGGATCGACCGGCATGCCGAAATGGATCACCTTGCCGCCCGCCTGCTCGATCCCGGCCGGCACCACGTCGTGGCGGTCGACGATCGCCGACGCGCCGGCGACCAGATAGAGGTCGCAGCCCTCGGCTTTCAGTTCGGCGAGAGCTCCGGCGATCGCCGCGGCGTCGTGCGTGCAGCGGCGCTCGCCGACCAGGGTGCTGCCGAGCGACGTCAGGCGCTTGTCGGTCGTGCTCAACCCCTTATCGAGCACCTTGTCGCGCGTGCCGGGCAGCCGGGTCTGCACCAGGCCGGCGCGCATCGGCTTGAACGGTGCGACGGAGATCATCGGCTGGTTGCTCGCCGCGGCGACCTCGATCGCGCGATCGAGCGCGGCGCGCGGCGCGGCATAGGGAATGATCTTGACCGTCGCCACCATCTGGCGCGGCGTGACTCGTGCGTAGGGCGGCAGGGTCGCGACCGTCACCGACTCGTCGAGCTCGTTCAGCGCATCGACCCGCTCGTGG
>VBAF01000281.1 GCA_005884705.1 Alphaproteobacteria bacterium | reverse complement strand
CGCGGTGATCTCGATGCCCTCGCCGGCCAGCGCCCGGGCGACCGCCTCCGCCGCCTGGTCTTCATGGACATCGCCGGGTTCGAGGCGCGCCGCGACCACGCTCGACGCACCGGCCGCCTTGAGCTTGGCGACGTCCTCGGCCGACAGGCGCCGGCCCTTGGAGAAGTTGACGCCGCTCGCGCGCCAGCTATGCGCCAGGATGGCGCCGGCC
>VBAF01000280.1 GCA_005884705.1 Alphaproteobacteria bacterium | reverse complement strand
CGATCGGGGTGTCGCCGAACTTCACGCCGCTGCCACCTTGGGCGCGGCCAACACCTCGAGCCGGCGCGCCCGCACCGCGATGATCTGGCCCAGGATCGAAACCGCTATCTCGGCCGGCGACTTGGCGCCGATGTTGAGACCGACCGGCCCATGGACGCGGGCGAACATCTCGTCGGTGATGCCGACCTCAGCCAGACGCTCCTTGCGCTTGGCATGGGTGCGCCGGCTGCCCAGCGCACCGATGTAGAAGGCGTCGGACTTCAGCGCCGATTCGAGCGCCGGATCGTCGAGCTTGGGATCGTGGGTCAGCGTCACGACCGCGGTCGACGCATCAAGGCCCATCTCCTGGAAG
>VBAF01000279.1 GCA_005884705.1 Alphaproteobacteria bacterium | reverse complement strand
CTTGAGCTCCGGCCGCTCGATATCGAGCGCGTACCAGCGGTGCACGAAGCAGCCGATCGGGATGTCGCCCATGGTAAGGTGCTGACCGGCGACATAGAGCCGGCCCTCGAGCTTCTGGTCGAGTCGCGCCCAGAGCTTGCCGGCGTCGGCCGCGCCCTTCTTGATCGCCGCCATGTCGCGCTTCTCGGCTGGCGTTCGCACCAGGCCCCAGAAGATCACCCGCATCGGCTCGGAGATGGTCGAGAGCTGCCAGTCCATCCAGCGATCGGCCTCGCTGCGCTGGCCGGGATCGTTCGGCCACAGCGTGCCGGCGGCATACTTGGCCGCGAGATAGCGCACGCAGCTGTTGCTCTCCCAGATCACCCGCCCGCCATCGTCGATGGTCGGCACGACGCCGTTGGGATTCATGTCGAGGTACCATTTCTGGTCGTTGCCGCCGAACGCCATGCCGACATTCTCGCGCTCGTATTTCAGCCCGCACTCGTCGGCGCACCACAGCACCTTCATGACGTTGATCGAATTGGCGCGTCCCCAGATTTTCATCTTATGTCCCCAAAGTTTCGTCGCCCCGAGCGTAGCCGAGGGGCCTCTTTTTCGTCTGCCATAAAAAGAGGTCCCTCCACTGCGCGCCTTCGGCGCTCAAGCGCGGGGGTTACCCCGCGCGAGTCGGGACGACGGAGCTAGTGCGCCGCCGCCCAGTTGGCGCCGACGCCGGTGTCGACGACCAGCGGCACCGAGAGCGTCGCGGCCGCTTCCATCACCTTGCGCGCGACCTGCTTGATGGCCTCGATCTCCTTGTCGGGCACCTCGAACAGCAGCTCGTCGTGCACCTGCAGCAGCATGCGGCTTTCGAGACGGGCGTCCTTCAGCGCCGGTGGCAGGCGGATCATGGCCCGCTTGATGATATCGGCGGCGCCGCCCTGCAAGGGCGCGTTGATCGCCGCGCGTTCGGAGAAGGCTCGCATGCCCTGGTTCTTGTCGTTGATGTGCTTCAGATGGATCTTGCGGCCGAACGGCGTCTTCACATAGCCGTTCTTGCGCGCGTATTCCTTGGTCGTCTCCATGTAGTCGCGGATGCCGGGATAGCGCAGGAAGTACTTGGCGATGTAGTCGCGCGCCTCGGGCTGGCCGATGCCGAGCTGGTTGGCGAGGCCGAACGCCGAGATGCCGTAGATGATGCCGAAGTTGATCGCCTTGGCGCGGCGGCGCACTTGCGGGTCCATGCCCTTGACCGGCACGCCGAACATCTCCGACGCGGTGATGGCATGGATGTCGTCGCCGCGCGCGAACGCCTCCTTGAGCGAGGCGAGGTCGGCGACGTGCGCCAGCAGCCTGAGCTCGATCTGCGAATAGTCGGCGCTGACCAGCTTGTGGCCCTTCTCGGCGATGAAGGCCTCGCGGATCTTGCGGCCCTCCTCGGTGCGCACCGGGATGTTCTGCAGGTTGGGCTCGGTCGAGGCGAGCCGGCCGGTCGCCGCGCCGGTCATCATGTAGGAGGTGTGGATGCGGCCGGTCCGGGCATCGAGCTCGCGCACCAGCGCGTCGGTGTAGGTTCCCTTGAGCTTGGCGAGCTGGCGGTGCTCGAGGATCTTCACCGGCAGCGGATGGCCCTGCGCGGCGAGCTCGTCGAGGACCGAGGCGTCGGTCGACCAGGCGCCGGTCTTGCTGCGCCGGCCGCCCGGCAGATTCTGCTCGTCGAACAGGATCTCGCCGAGCTGCTTTGGCGAGCCGACATTGAACTCGCGCCCGGCGATCTTGTGGATGTCGCGCTCGAGCTCGGCGAGCCGCTTCTCGAAGTCGGCGCTGAGCCGCTTGAGCAGCGGCGCGTCGACCTTGACGCCGGCCTGCTCCATGCCGAGCAGCACCGGGATCAGCGGCCGCTCGATGGTCTCGTACATCGACACCATGCGCTCGGCGGCGAGCCGCGGCCTGAACTTCGCCCAAAGCTGCGAGACCGTGTCGGCGCTGCCGGCGGCGTATTCCCGGGCGCGCTCGATCGCGACCTTGTCGAAGCTCACCTGCTTGGCGCCGGAACCGGCGACGTCGGAGAACTTCACGGTCTTCTGGTCGAGATACCGCTCGGCGAGGTCATCCAGCGCGTGGCTGTGCTTGCCGCCGTCGAGCACGAAGGACAGCAGCATGGTGTCGTCGACCGGCGCGATCCGGATGCCTTGCTGCTGGAGCACGTCGAGGTCGTCCTTGATGTCGTGGCCGACCTTGAGCACGCCCGGGTCCTCGAGCAGCGGCTTCAGCTTCTCGAGCACGGTCTGCAACGCGAGCTGGTCGGGCAGCAACGCATCGCCGCTCGTCTTTCCGGCGCCGCCAAGGTCGAGCGCGCCCTGCGCCGCGCCCGCCGCCCGATGGCCGATCGGCAGATAGGCCGCGCGCCGGCGGCCCGAGTTGACGTTGCCCCACGGTCCGTCGAGCAGGGCGAGCGACAGGCCGATCAGCCCGCGATCGGCGCCGTCCGCCTCGAGGTCGAAGCTCACGACGCCCGCCTTGGTCGCCTCGGCGATCCATTCGCCGAGCGCCGCCTCGGTGCGGATCAGCTCGTGGTCCTCGGCGGTGAAGGGCTTGTTGGATTTTGCCCGGGCGACCGGCGGGCGGGTGGTCGCCGGGATCTGGGGCGCCGGCGCGATCGAGGTCATGGTCTCGACCGCGACGGTCGGCGCGCCCAGCTCCTTGGCGTACTTGGTCACCAGGGTCTTGAAGCCCTGCTTCTCCAGCCACGGCAGCAGTACGTTGGGATCGGGCTTCTTCTTGTCGAACGCCTCGGGTTCGGCCGGCGTCGGCACGTCGTCGCGCAGCGTCACCAGCTTCTTGGAGAGGCGGATCAACTCCGCATTCTGCTCCAAAGATTCGCGCCGCTTGGGTTGCTTGATTTCGCCGGTGCGGGCGAGGAGGGCTTCGAGGTTGCCGTACTCGTTGATGAGCTGGGCCGCGGTCTTCACGCCGATGCCTGGCGCACCCGGCACGTTGTCGGTCGAATCGCCGGCCAGTGCCTGCACGTCGATGACCTTGTCAGGCGTGACGCCGAACTTCTCCATCACCGCCTCGGGCCCGAGCTTGATCTTCTTGATCGGGTCCATCATCTCGACGCCCGGCCGGATCAGCTGCATCAGGTCCTTGTCGGACGAGACGATGGTGCAGGTGCCGCCGGCCTCGACCGCCATCCGTGCATAGGTCGCGATCAGGTCGTCGGCTTCGTAGCCCGAGAGCTCGCAGACCGTGACGTTAAACGCCTTGGCGGCCTCGCGGATCAGCGGGAATTGCGGGATCAGGTCGTCCGGCGGCTCGGACCGGTTGGCCTTGTACTTGTCGTAGATCTCGTTGCGAAAGGTGGTGCCGCTGGCATCGAGGATCATCGCCACGTGGTCGACCTCGGGCTTGTCGAGGATGTCGGCCGCCAACATGCGGCAGAAGCCGTAGACGGCGTTGACCGGCGTGCCGTCCGGCCGGTTCATCGGCGGCAGCGCGTGAAAGGCGCGGAACAGGTAGCCCGAACCGTCGACCAAATAGAGGTTCTTGAGCGGCTTGCCGTCGGCCGTCGTCTTCTCCGCCGAGGTCGCGGGCGCCGATGCCGCAGATGCCTTCGATTTCGCCATAGCCCATGGTCTAGCACGGGCAAAAGGGCCGCAGCGAGGCCGCTTGCAGCCGGTTTCCCACCGGCCTATATCCGCGTCGTCATTGGGGAGTAGTCGGCCTCACCCCAGAGGCGGAACCGTCAACAGACTAGGTCCTCGGACCTTGGCGATTCCGGATCGATCCGCAGACGGATCGTTCTTGGCGAGACCTTTGGCTTGCAGGCGTCTTCACCCGTGGGATCGGGCGGCGCGTGCGGCCATCGGTATTCGCCCGCTCGATCCCCTCAAGTGACGCCCCATGGAAGCCTTCCTCGTTTCCGCCGGCCTCGTGGCGATCGCCGAGATCGGCGACAAGACCCAGCTCCTCGCCATGCTGCTCGCGACACGCTACCGCCGGCCGGTGCCGATCATCCTCGGAATCTTCGTGGCGACGCTCGCCAACCATGCGATCGCGGCCTCGGTCGGCGCCGCCGTGGCGGCATGGCTGGGGCCCGATGCGATGCGCTGGATCGTCGGCATGCTGTTCATCGCCATGGCCGGCTGGGCGCTGATCCCTGACAAGGCGGACGAGGGGCCGAAGGCAACGGGCCGCGTCGGCGCCTTCCTCGCCACCACCATCGCCTTCTTCCTCGTCGAGATCGGCGACAAGACCCAGATCGCCACCGTGGCGCTCGCGGCGCGCTTCCACGCCATCGCCCTGGTCACCGCCGGCACCACCCTCGGCATGATGCTGGCCAACGTGCCGGCGGTGCTGTTCGGCGACGTGCTGGCGCGCCGCATTCCTCTCAAGATCGTGCGGATCGGCGCCGCCGTCTCGTTCGTCGTGCTGGGCGTGGCCGCCCTGCTGCTCGGCTAGGCCGGTGCTAGCATTGCTAGCATTGCTAGCAGGGGGTGGGTGGAACCTGGGACGAATCGCCTGAAATGCACGCCGGCCAGCGTTTTAGGCGTCCCACGCCGGTGAGACGCGGGCTGGGACGCCTGGGACTCTAGGACCTCGCGCGGGCGATGAAGGCGGCGGCCTCGGCCGGCGCCCGGGCCCTGCTCGTGATGGCAGCGGTGTAGACGGTGGTCAGGTCGCAGCCCGGCGGCAGGGGCCCCGCCAGGACGATGCCGGGCGTGGCGCGGATCTCGGTCTCCTGGGTGCAGCCGATCGGCCGGCGTGCGGTCGAGGCGGCGAGGGCGCGCATCGCGGTGTTGCCGTTGGGCGCGCGCCGCAGCCGCGACTCGACGCGGTTCCAGACGCCGAGGTCGCGCATCACCTTGGCGAAGTGGATGCCGGCGGTCGCCTGCGCGGGATCGGGGAAATGGATCTCGTCGGCGGCCTCGAGCGCCGCCGCGAGGCCCGCCTTGTCGGCGATCGCCGGCAGCGGGTCGGCGCTGCGCACCGCGACCGCGGTGGCAACCCGCGCCACGTCGGCCATTGACGCGGCGGCGACGTGGCCGCTCTGCGCCAACTGCTCGACCAGCACGCGGCTCAGGATCACCAGATCCGCCGGCTCGCCCGCCACCAGCTTGTCGCGCATCGCGCCGACGGCGCTGAAGGTGCCATCGACCGCGAAGCCCAGACCCCGCCGCACGCGCTCGACCAGCGGCTGCGCGGCGCCACCGGCCAGGAGGCGGACGCTCGTCATTGCGGCTTGAGGCCGGCCTTCTCGATCACCTTCGCCCATTTGGCGATGTCGCGCTCGAGGAACCGGCCGAACGCGTCGGCCGTCATCATCATCGGCACCGCGCCTTGCTTGGCCCAGGCCTCCTGCAGCGACGGCTTGGCGACGATGCGGCGGATCTCGTCGTTGAGCCGCTGGACGATCTCCTTGGGCGTGCCCTTGGGCGCCATGATGCCGAGCCAGATCGTGGCCTCATAGCCGGTTACGCCCGCCTCGCTCACGGTCGGCACGCCCTGCAGCACGGCGGAACGCATGCCGCCGGTGGTGGCGAGCGCGCGCACCTGTTTGCCGTCGATCATGCCCTTCATGGCGGTGACGGCGTCGAACATCATCTGCACGTGTCCGCCTGCCACGTCGTTGCGCGCCTCGCCGCTGTTCTTGTGCGGCACGTGCAGCAGCTCGGTGCCGGTCATGGTGGCGAACAGCTCGCCCGCCAGATGATAGGGCGTACCCGGGCCGGCCGAGGCATAGGCGAGCTTGCCAGGCTGCGCCTTGGCCAGCGCCACGAACTCCGCCACCGTCTTGGCGGGGAGCTCGGGATGCACCACCATCACCAGGTCCGACGAGTTGACCGGCGCCACCGGGACGAGGTCGCGCAGCAGGACATACGACTTGTTGGGCATCAGCGTTTCGTTGGTGGTGAGCGTATTGCTCATCATCAGCAGCGTGTATCCGTCGGGCGCGGCCTTGGCGACGATGTCGCCGCCGATCGTGCCGCCGGCGCCCGCCTTGTTCTCGATCACGAACTGCTGCTTCAGCACCTCGCTCAGTTCCTGGCCGATGATGCGGGCGAAGATGTCGGCCGGCCCGCCCGGGCCGAACGGCACGACGATGCGCACTGGCTTGGTGGGCCAGCTTTGGGCCATCGCCGGCAGCGCCAGCGCGGCGGCCAGCATCGCCAAGCCGAGTCGAATTGCCCAGCGCATAAAATTCCTCCCTGTCAGACGGCGGTCGTTTTGATGTCGATCTTAGACGAAAGCGTGCGGTGCACCGGACACTGATTCGCGATCTCCAGCAAACGTGACCGCTGTTCGGCGTCGAGCGCGCCGAGGAATTCGATCGCCCGGT
>VBAF01000597.1 GCA_005884705.1 Alphaproteobacteria bacterium | reverse complement strand
GCATAGCGCGGGTTGCCGGCCCAGGTGACGGTCTGCAGCCGGCCCGAGCCGTCGACGTGCGTCACCGCGGGGATCTCCTTGCGCTTCTCCGGCCTGATCTTGAAGACCTGCATCATGAAGGGCACGTCGTCGTCGGTCTCGAACCAGTCCTTCACCGCGTCGCGCAGGATCGAGGGCGCGAACGGGCGGAACGATTCGCGCCGCTTGATCTTGAGATTGAGGATGTCCTTCATGTCGGCGCGCCGCGGATCGCCCAGGATCGAGCGGTTGCCCAAGGCGCGCGGGCCCCATTCCAGCCGGCCCTGGAACCAGCCGATCACCTTGCCCTCGGCGATCGCCGCGGCGGTGCGCTTGCACAGCGTCGCCTCGTCGGCGATGCGCATGATCCGGCGCCGGGCAATGGCGACGGCGATCTGCTCCGGTGTCGCCTGCGGCCCCCAATAGGCGTGGTCCATCACGAAGTGCCGCTTGGCCCTCTCGCCCTCGACCTCGTGCCAGGTCGCGAAGGCCGCGCCGATCGCACCGCCGGCGTCGCCGCCGGCCGACTGGACATAGACGTGCTTGAACGGCGTGCGCTCGAGGATCTTGCCGTTGGCGACCGAGTTGTAGGCGCAGCCGCCCGCCAGCACGACGGCGTCGGTCCGGTAGCGCTTGTGCAGCACCGTCAGCAGATTGAAGAAGGCGTTCTCGTAGGTGACCTGGGCGGAGCGGGCGATGTCGCGATGATGGTCCTCGAGCGGCGCGGCGGGATCGCGCGGCGGGCCGAGCAGCTCGCGGAGCGCGTCACTCCACAGCCGGCCGCCCGACGGAATGCCTTCCTTCACCTGGTAGTTGGCGCCCTCGCCCGAGGCATGCCGGAAGTAGCGCAGGTTGAGGGCGAAGGTGCCGTCGTCCTTGAGCCGCACGATCTCCTTCATCTTGTCGACCAGCGTCGGCTGGCCGTAGGGCGCGAGGCCCATCACCTTGTACTCGTCGCCATAGTGCGGGAAGCCGATGAACTGCGTCATCGCCTCGTAGAACACGCCGAGCGAATGGGGGAAGTAGACGCGGCCCTCGACGGCGAGCTTGCCGCCCTCGCCGAGGCCCCAGGCCGCCGAGGAGAAGTCGCCGAAGCCGTCGACCGAGACGGCGACCGCCTTGTCGTACGGCGACACCAGGAAAGCCGAGGCGAGATGGCAGAGATGGTGCTCGACGGCGTGGACGGTGCCGGTGAATTTCTGGTCGGGCAGCGTGCGCTGCAGGTTGCCGGCGACGTCGGCGCGGTCGCCGCGATGGCGCAGGCGCTTCAGCACGTAGCGCGGGCTGATGCCGGCGGTCAGCACATAGGCCAATTTGCGCCAGCGGTTGGCCGAATTGTCGCTGTTGACCGCGACATGGCTCACCTCGGCGAGCGAGATGCCGGCTTCGCCGAGGCAATAGCCGATCGATTCGCTGGGAAAGCCGCCCCAGTGCTTGATGCGGCGGAAACGCTCCTCCTCGACCGCGGCGACGAGGTCGCCGTCCTTCACCAGGCAGGCGGCGGCGTCGGCGTGATAGGCGTTGAGGCCGAGGACGTAGGTCATGATTTCAGCCGCCGATCGAGCAGTTCCAGCGCCAGCAGCACCTCGGCGAGCAGCCGCTGGAACGCATAGTACCAGCCGGCCGGCCCATCGAGCAGCGCGCCCTTGGCGAACAGCACGTAGAGGAACACCAGGATCGGCGCCGGCCAGCCCATCGCCCGCACCCGGTCGGCGCGGCTCATCTCGGCGCGCGGCAGGGCGAGCAGATGACCCGCCTCGCCGGCGGCGTAGGTGAGCTGCGACTGCAGCCAGCGCGCCAGCGGCTTGCGATCGTCGTGATAGATCGGCGCGCGCAGCTCGGCCGTCTCGCCGGTGAGGCGCACGCGATGGCCGTGGCCCTCGTTGGCGTAGCGGCCCTGCTTCGCCCGATAAAGCACGATGCGCGGCGGATAGAGCGAGCCGCGCAACGGCCGGCCGTGGATGCGATAGACGAAGGCCGCGCGAAAGCCGGCGCAGGCTTCGGACGGAAACAGGCTGCGCAGCTCCTCGACCAGGGCCGGGCTCAGCTCATAGTCGGCGTCGAGCGACAGCACCCAGTCGCTCTCGATCTTCGACAGGCCGTAGTTGCATTGCT
>VBAF01000596.1 GCA_005884705.1 Alphaproteobacteria bacterium | reverse complement strand
GCCGCAGGTCCTGGCGCTGCAGGCAGGTCTTCACGATCGGCACGTACTTCTCGGTCCAGTCCTTGTTCTTCGCGAGCTCCCCGCGCAGCCGCGTGCGCTCCTCATAGCTGTCGTACTTCCAGAGATGCCAGATCTGGTTCAGGGCGCCGAACTCCGACGTCCAGTAGCCGTGGTTGACGCCGTAGTTCTGGCCGCGCGCCGGCCGGCCGATCGTCTCGGCGGCCTTGAGGTACTCCGGCATCTTGCCGGGAATGAGCGTGTATGTGCGAAGCTCGTAGACCATGGATGTTTCCCCTTACGGATGCGGATTCTTGGGTGGATGCGCCTTGACCGCCGCCTCGTTGATGTCGGCCCCCCAGCCCGGCCGGGTCGGCACGATCAGCTCGCCATTCTGGATGACCGGCGGATGGGTGACCAGATCGTCCTTCCAGGGCACGTCGTCGATATCGATTTCCATGATACGGAAGTTGGGCATGGCGGCGCACAGGTTGGCGCTCATCAGGGTCGACATGTGGCCGTAGAAATTGTGCGGCGCGCAGTTGATCTCGTAGGCTTCCGCCATCGTCGAGATCTTGTAGGACTCGGCAATGCCGTTCCACGGCACGTCGATGATCGAGACATCGATCGAGCGGTTCTCGAAGAACGGCCGGAACTGGCGCCGGCTGAACAGCGATTCGCACGAGGCGATCGGCATGGGCGCGCGGTCGCGGATCAGCCGCAGCCCCTCGGGATCGTAGGAATCGATCTCGAGCCAGAACAGATTGTAGGGCTCGCAGGTCCGCGCGACCTTGATGTAGCCCTCGGTTTTGAAGTTGAAGTTGGTGTCGAGCAGGATGCCCATCTCAGGCCCGGCGCCCTGGCGGAACGCCGCCAGCCCGTCGGCGATCGCGGCCAAGGTCGCGCCGTCGGCATTGAGCTCAGGGCCGCCCGGCGTCCGGCCAAAGCCCGGCTGGTGCATGTTGGGCGGATCGAAGTCGAAGCGGAAGATGTTGGTCTTGAGCGCCTTGAAGCCGCGCTCCTTCACGTGCTTGCCGAGCTTCACCACGTCGTCGAACGAGCGCACCGGCTCGACGCCCATCATCTCGGCGTTGCGGAAGCGGTAGCTGCCGCAATGCGACCAGTAGAGCGGCAGGCGGTCGCGCACCATGCCGCCGAACAGCTCGTAGACCGGCACACCGAGCGACTTGGCCTTGACGTCGAGCAGCGCATTCTCGATCGCCGCCATGGCCTGCTGGTTGATGCCGCCCGGCGCCTGGCGGGTGATGGCGTACTGCATCGACATGAGGCGGATCACGGCGGTGAGGCCGGCGCTGCCATAGCCTTCGTTGTACTCCGACCAGCCGATAATGCCGTCGTCGGTGGTTATCTTGAGGAACGAGAAATCACGCCAGCCGGCGTCACAATGCAGGTCCTCGATCTTGGCAATCTTCATGGTGTTTCCTCCGCCGATCAGCATAAACTAAGGCATGGCGCTGCGCGGCAAGGGAATGCTGGTCGTTTTCACAGAGGTGAAGCCGCGCCACGAACGCGACCTCAACGAATGGTACAACCGCGAGCACATCGACGAGCGGGTCAACCTGCCGGGCTTCCACCGCGCCCGGCGCTACGTCGCGGTCAAGGGCTCGCCCAAGTATCTCGCGACCTACGAATGCGACAGTGTCGATGATCTCGCGACGCCGGGCTACCTCCATCTGCTCGCCAACCAGACGCCGTGGAGCCAGCGGGTAACGGGGCGCTTCAGCCACTTTACCCGCATGACCCTGCGCGTGCAGCTCGACCTGACGCACGGCGAGGGCGGCGCGCTCACCACGGTGCGCTTCACGCCCGACCCGATGCGCCGGCCGCTGATCGACTGGCTGAGGAAGGCCTTGCCCCAGGCGATCGCCAGGCCCGGCATGATCGGCGCCGCCGTGCTGGAGAACGACCTCGAGGTCGCCAACGCGCCGGCGACGCGGCGCAGCATGGACCATCCCAAGGCCGACAAGATCGAGTGGCTGGTGCTGCTGGAGGGTGCCGATCCTGCGGTGACCGCGAGCGCGGCGCGCAGCCTGTTCAAGACGGCGGCGCTGAAGCCGTTCGGCGTCACCCGGCCGGCCACCATCGGCACCTATAGCTTCCTGTTCGGCAACGCGCGCTGATGCAGCCGTTGCGGACCGCCCGTCTCAGCTTGAGGCCGTGGCGGGAAGAGGACCGCAGCGCCTTTGCCGCCTTGAATGCCGATCCGGACGTCACTTGGGACTTGGGCGGGCCGCTGTCGCGCGCCGACAGCGACGCCAAGTTCGACCGCTATGTCGCGACCTTCGAGCGGCATGGTTTCAGCCGCTGGGCGATCGAGGATTCGCAACAGGCCTTCGTGGGCTACGCCGGCGTGATGCCGTCATCGGGCGAGCACCCGCTGGGACCTCATGCCGAGATGGGCTGGCGGCTGGTTCGCCCGGCATGGGGCAAGGGATACGCCACCGAGGCGGCGCGAGCCGCGATCGCCGATGGGTTTTCACGGGTCGGCCTGGCCGAGATGCTGGCGTACACGTCGGCGAACAATGTGCGCTCGCAAGGCGTGATGGCGCGACTGGGCCTGCGCCGGGCGCCGCTGCGCGACTTCGTCGCGTCATACGGTGGCAGGCCCTGGCAGGGCCTCGTCTGGGTGGCGGAAATGCGGCAAGGCGTGACGCAAGTATGAGCGCGCCTCCGCCGGCCATCCGCTAAAGTCGGGTCATGTCCATCGTCCGCGTCGTGTTCTGGCTGCGTCTGGTGACGCTGATCGCGCTCTGCCTGCCCGCGCTCGACCTGGGCTGGCGCTGGTTCAGCGACGATCTCGGCGCGCGGCCGGTCACCGAGGCGACCCACATCACCGGCGACTGGACGGTGGTGTTCCTGCTCTGCTCGCTAGCGCTCACGCCGGCGCGCAGCGTTTTCGACTGGATGCCGCTGATCCAGATCCGCCGCCGCATCGGCGTCGCCGCGGCACTCTATGCCGGGCTGCATTTCCTGATCTATGTCGCCGACCAGAAATGGGACCTGGTCGTGGTGGCGCTGGAGATCGCCAAGCGCTTCTACCTCACCATCGGGTTCACCACGCTGCTGATGCTGACGGCGCTGGCCGTCACCTCGACCAACGGCTGGCAGCGGCGGCTGAAGCGCAACTGGAAGCGGCTGCATTGGCTGGTCTATCCGGCCGCGGTGCTCGCCATCCTGCATTTCTTCATCCAGTCCAAGGCCAATGTCGGCCGGCCTGTTCGCCTGGCTGATGATCTGGCGCTTCATGCCGACCCGGTTGCGCACCACCTACCTCGGCCTCGTCCTGCTCGTCGTCGGCGCAACGCTTGCGGCGCTCGCCTTCGAGATCGGCTGGTACGGCCTGGTCAACCACGTCGATCCGCTGCGGATCCTCACCGCCGACACCAATCCCGACTTGGCGCCGCGGCCGGTTCACAAGGTGCTGCTGGCCAGCCTCGCCGTGCTGGTTCTGGCCGGCCTGCAGCGTCTTGCCGTTCACG
>VBAF01000278.1 GCA_005884705.1 Alphaproteobacteria bacterium | reverse complement strand
GAAGACCGTGTAGCAGCCCTAGCAGCCCTCAGGGACTTGAAGAAGATCCCCCCAAATTAGAGCGAGGAGAAAGGCATGGCACTAAGGCCACCAGTGATCGTCTCTGAGGATGAAGTCGTCGGCGAAGTGCAAGTGGCGCTTGCAGATGGAGCAACACAAATTACTATCGTGAAGAACGCCGATGGCACCTACACCATAACCGTCGTGTTGCCCTAGAAGCCGGACACTCCGGCGGCTCGGCCGGAGACACCTCGAGAATCTCGAGGGCATCGGAGGTGCGGATCTCGTTGTGGCGCAGGTAGCCCGGGATGAAGAGGGAATCGCCCTCCTCGACCCGCAGCGTCCGGCCGTCCTCGAACTGCAGGTCGACCCAGCCCTTCAGCACGTAGACGAACTGGCCGTCGCACTCGTGATAGTGCCAGCCGGTCGGCTCGCTCATGCCCTGGCTCGACTTCATGACCTGGGCGCGCAGCGCGCCGGCGCTGGCATCGGCCACGCCGAGGTCGCGATAGGTGAAGAAGTCGCGCCGTCCCTTGACCAGCACCGGCTCGGCGCTGCGGGCGTGCGCGATCTTCTGGCCGGATGTCTTGGTGGAGAGCGTTGCGGAGTCGGGTGCCATGATGTCCTCCTTGGGTTTGGTCTCAGACCTTGATGTCGGCTTTCCTGATGATCTCGCCGAATGATGCGCGCTCGCGCTCGATCGTGCCGGCGAAGGTCGTGGAATCCTGGAAGCTCGTATAGTTGCCGCTGGCCACCAGCTTCTCGTTGAGCGCCGGGTCCTTGACCGCCTCGCCGATCGCGCGTGACAGCTTGTCGATGGCGGTCTGCGGCGTGCCCCGGGCCGCCAGGATGCCGTACCAGGCGTCGCCGCCGATCTTGCCCAGGCCCTGCTCCTTCAAGGTCGGCACGTCGGGCTTGCCGGGCCAGCGCTTCTCGCCCAGCACGGCAAAGCATTTCAGCCGGCCGGCGGCGATGTGCGGCAAGGTGGTCGGGTCGAACTGCACCTGGATCTGGCCGGACAGCAGGTCGTTGGTCGCCGGCGCGCTGCCCTTGTAGGGCACGTGCACCATCTTCACACCGGTCTCGATGTTGAACATCTCGCCATAGAGCTGGGTGATGGTCGCCAGGCCGGCCGAGCCGAAATTGATCTTGCCGGGATTGGCCTTGGCGTAGGCGATGAACTCCTGGAGGTTGTTGGCCGGCACCTGGAGGTTGATGCCCATGCCCATCCACGAGGTCGCGGTCCGCGCCACCGCGACGAAATCCTTCGCCGGATCGTAGGGCAGCGGCTGCAGGTGCTGGGTGATGCAGACCATGGCGGTGGTCGTGGTGAGGAAGGTGTAGCCGTCGGCCGGCGAGTTCTTGACGTGCTCCGCGCCGATCGCGCCGCTCGCCCCCGCGCGGTTGTCGAACAGCACGCTCTGGCCGAGCAGCGACGCCGCGCGCTCCATCACCAGCCGCGTCGTGATGTCGGACGGACCGCCCGGCGGATAGGGAACGACGATGCGGATCTGGCGGCTCGGCCAGTCGCCCTGCGCCGCCACGATCGCCGGCGCGGAGACCAGGCCGACCGAGGCCGAGAGGAAAAGACGACGGCCGATTCGGCCTTTGTACGCACCCATGACAGCTTGCCTCCCTGGCGCCTTTGCTGCCGATCATACACCGCCGCTGCCCCGATGCGTGGCCTTCGCTGCGAGATTCGGTTTCCAACAGCGAAAGACCGGGCGGAGTCGCCGCTTGCCACCCCGCAGGAGCGCTGGTCTTCTTGCGGGATGGAATCCACTTATGACTACATCGTCGTCGGAGCCGGGTCGGCGGGCGCGGTCGTCGCCAGCCGGCTGACCGAGAGCGGCGCGCACCGCGTGCTGCTGCTCGAGGCGGGCACCCAGGGCTCGAGCTTCTTCTGGTCGCGCGTGCCGGTCGGCGTCGCCAAGATGATCGACAATCCGGCGGTCAACTGGTGCTACCGCTCGGAGCCCGACGAAGGCTCGGCCGGGCGCGAGATCGAGGTGCCGCGCGGCAAGATGCTGGGCGGCTCGAGCTCGATCAACGGCATGGTCTATATCCGCGGCCAGGCGCAGGACTACGACCACTGGGCGCAGCTCGGCAACCGCGGCTGGAGCTTCCAGGACGTGCTGCCGGTCTTCAAGCGGATGGAACGCTTCGACGGCGGCTCGGACAAGTTCCGCGGCCGCGACGGCGTGCTGAAGGTCACCCACACGCCGCGCCACAAGGTGCCGCTCTTGGAGAAGATGATCGCGGCGGCCGAACGGATCGGCCTGCCCTACAACCCCGACCAGAACGGCGAAACCCAGGAAGGCATCGGCATGTCGCAGGTGACGATCGCCAAGGGTCGTCGCCAGAGCACGGCCTTCTGCTATCTCGACCCGGCGCGCGCGCGGCCGAACCTCGTGATCGAGCAGGGCGCGATGGCCGAGGCGCTGATCCTGGAGGGCAAGCGGTGCGTCGGCGTGCGCTATTCCGTCGGCGGCGAGAAGCGCGAGGCGCGCGCCGGCCGCGAGGTCATCGTCTCGGGCGGCTCGATCAACTCGCCCAAGTTGCTCGAGCTCTCCGGCATCGGCCAGCCCGACCGGCTGCGCGCGCTCGGCATCGCGCCGCTGCACGAGCTCAAGGGCGTCGGCGAGAACCTGCGCGACCACTATTCGCCGCGCGTGCGGTTCGCGATCAAGCAGAAGAACCTCACCTTCAACGACAATGCGCGCGGCTGGCGGCTCGCGCGCGAGGCGGCGAAGTACGCGCTGTTCGGCGAAGGCTTCCTCGCCTCGACCTCGGTGCCGATCCGGCTGTACTTCCGCACGCGGGTCGGGCTCGAGACGCCGGACGCCACGGTGTCGATCGCGCCCTTCCTGTACGAGCGGGTGGGCTACGAGCGGCGCGTCTCCAAGCAGGCCGGCATCACCATGAACGTGAACGTGCTGCGGTCGGAGAGCACCGGCTCGATCCACGTCAAGTCAGCCGATCCGGCCGAGCCGCCGGCGATCCGCTTCAACTTCCTGTCGACCGAGCACGATCGTACGGGCGTGCTGGCCGCCATCCGCAAGGGCCGCGAGCTGATGGCGACGACGCCGCTGAAAGAGGTGACGGGCGAGGAGATCGCGCCGGGCGCGCACCTGCAGAAGGACGACGAGCTGCTCGACTGGGTGCGCAAGAACGCCGAGACGACCTACCATCCGGTCGGCACCTGCAAGATGGGCGGCGATCCCATGGCGGTGGTCGATGCGCAGCTCCGGGTGCACGGCATCCAGGGCCTGCGCGTGGCCGACGCCTCGATCATGCCGACCCTGACCAGCGGCAACACCAACGCGCCGACCATCATGATCGGCGAGAAATGCGCGGAGATGGTGCTGGCGGCGGCCCGCTGACCGCCGCATCATCGGGCGATGTCGACGCCCACACCGACCGAACGCTCCCTTCCGATCGGCCTGCTGCTGACCCTACCGATCGCCCTCGTCCTCTACGGGCTGATGCTGGCCAACGCCGTCAACGAGCCCATGGGCGGCGGCGAATCGCGCATGGCGGCGGCGTTCGAGGGCCTGTTCGTCACGGTGGGGCTCTGGATCGTGCTCGCGGTCATGCTGGTGATTGCCGGCATCACCGGCTCGATGCCGAAATGGGTCGGCTTTCTCGCCATCGTCCTGGTGCCGATGTCGGGCATCGCCGCCTTCACCGCCCTCGACATGGTCTCGCGCCACATGCCGTGGGCGCTGCTGTTTCTCGTCGTTCTGCCGATCCTGATCGTGTTCTACGCGTTCTGGGCGCGGCTGCCGACGCTGCACGCGGCCCTCGAGGCGCAGCGCACCAGCACGGCGGTCTGGGGATCCATCTTCGCCTTGTCGATCGCGGCGTTCGTGTTCGCGGCTTGATCGTTTATGGTCTTGCGAGCGCCACTGGTGCTTCCGGTCGGACTCGAACCAACACTTCCGTGAGGAAACCTGATTTTGAGAAAGCTCAGGTAACACGCGTTAATTGTTGAATTATAAGGATCTTATCGACCTTAAAGTCCAACACATTGGGACGCCGCTGCGAAGTCGTCGGCCAGCAGGTCACAGTGCGTGTTGCCGCAACGGCTCGGTCAGATCGCCCATCGTCTGCCATTCCTCGCAGCAATCCACCGCCGCTTCGAGCGCGTCTATTCCCGCGGGCGTCAGATGCACCGCCGCCAGCTCGCGAAACTTCGCGCGAACCTGCGGCTCCGGATCTTCCTTCAGGGTGTCTCGCACGGAATTCTCGCGCGCCGCCGTCGCGCTGCGCCCGTCCTTCAGCGTCAGCGTCACACGGGCAGGCCGGAGCGTCGGGGTACTGCGCGCCGTCATCGCCGGATCCTCTGCGATCTGCACCAGCGGTCGCAGCCTGGCGACGACCGGATCTTCCAGCGAGCTGTCGTCGATTTCGGCAAAGCCCAGCCCGCCGCGCGCGATCAGCACCGCCGCCGCATGAGGCAGCGAGTATTTCGACGCAAAGTAGTTGGGTGGCGCAGGGTTCCGCATGACGGAGGCGAAGGCAAAGGTCCTTACCTCGATCCGCGCAACCTCCGCGGGCCTTGGCTTGAGCGCGGCGAGGGTCTCCGCGAGGCTGTCGAGCGCCGCATGGATCGGATTGCAGCAGGCGTAGAAGCGGAAATAGTTCTCGAGTATCTCCCAGTGCTGCCCCAAGTCGTCGTTGAGCTTCGCAGGAGAGAAACCTGCGCCCACCATGACCCCGAGCGCCTCCTCGATCGCGTCCGCCTGCGCCGTGAATCCGGCCGCCGCCATCTCGGGCGCCAGTGTCCCGGCCACGGCGCCGAGACCCGCCGGCAGGTTCAGCGTGGTGCCACCGGCGACGGTATTGTTGTAGCTCGGCGTCATCAGCATGGTGGTAGCGACGCGCATTGCCAGGCTGATGCCGGCCCCATCCAGGCCATGAAGCCTTGCGCCGGCTGCCGCAGCGGCGAGCAGCGAGAGCTGCCCATTGGGATGCGAAAAGGCGCGCTGCGTGTAGCCCCGATTCAGCCGGCCGGCCACTTCGTAGCCTAGAACGAAGGCGCCGAGCATGGCACGCCCGCCCATCCGCCGCTGCTCGGCAATCGCCAGGACTCCCGGCAGGATGTGCGGCGACGGCTGCAGGCCGCGCGACCCCTCGCACAGTTCCACCGCTCGTGCCGCGATCCCGTTCAGCAGCGCCGCCGTGCGGATGTCGGCCTGCGGCAATCCGGGAGCGAGCACCGTCGCGCCGCGACCCGGGCCTGCCAATAGCCGGTCGCGCAACCCGATCACCTCGGGCCGCGCTGCGCCGGCGAGCGTCACGCCGATCGTGTCCAGCAGGACGAGCTTGGCGCGACGGTGTACCGCTTCCGGCATATCGTCCCAGCCCGTGCGCGCGACGAACTGCGCGAGGTCCTCGATCTGTTCGCCCAATTTCAACCCCTCTTCAGCTGGGCTTGAGATTGAGGCGCGCAACGATCGGCGTCCACCGCGCGATCTCCGACCGCAGCAGCGCCTCGGCCGCGGCCGGCGTTGCATCGGGCCAGGTCTCGAAGCCCGCGGCCGCGAGGCGCTGGCGCACCGCCGGATCGGCCACGGCGCGCGCCGCGGCGGCCCGCAGCGCGGCCAGCGCCGGCGCGGGCGTGCCGGGACGGACGAAGATCATCGTCCAGGCGGCGTTGTCGTAGTCCGGCACACCCGCCTCCTGCAGCCCCGGCAGGCCGGGCAGCAGGGTCGAGCCGCCGGCCATCGTCACAGCCAGGGCGCGCAGCTTGCCTTGGCGGACCAACGGCATCAGCAAGGACGGGCTGTCGATGGTGAAATCGAGCCGGCCCTCGCCCAGATCCTGGGCGGCGGCGGCGGCGGCGCGGTAGGACACGATGGTGAAGTCCACGCCTGCGCGCAGGCGAAACAGCTCGGCCGCCATGTAGTTGACCGCCCCCGGCGCAGCCGCGCCGCAATTGGCCGCCGTGCCGCGCCCGCGCAGCCAGGCGATCAGCTCCGGCACGCTGTTCGCCGGCACCGAGGAATGCACGGCAAGCACGAAGGGCTGGCGCGAGACGAGGGCGACCGGCAAGAAATCCGCCACCGGGTCATAGGCGAATTGCGGATAGATCAGCTTCATGAGCGCGTGGTTGTTGGTGGGGACATAGATCGTCTGCCCATCCGCCGGCGTTTGCTGGAAGGCGTTGGCGCCAAGCGTGCTGCCGGCGCCCGCGAGGTTCTCCGCGACGATCGAACGGCCCAGCAGCGGCGTCATCGCATCCGCCATGATGCGGGCCACGATGTCGGACGCGCCGGCGGTCGCGACGGGCACGATCATGCGGATCGGCCGCTCGCCGAAGAGCGACTGCGCCCGGGCGGCGAGCGGCGTCATGAGGAACGGTGCGACTAACAGGCGGCGACGGTGCATGGTGCGAGTTCCTCGGCGATCGGGCGGCAGCACGACGCTAACAGGCCGCCATAGCAATCGGTAGCCTTACCCCAGGCGATCGCAATTCATCAGGACGTGGAGTGCGCTCGCCGAGCAAGCACTCATGAGCAAGCATGAAATGGTGCCCCCGGTCGGACTCGAACCAACACTTCCGTGAGGAAACCTGATTTTGAGACAGGCCACGCAGAACCTCTAAAACGCCATATCATAAGGCTTTTTCGGTCTGCCCGTCCAACGTTCACGACCGCCTTTGAGCCCGAATATGGCCACTAGTCGACATCGGTGGAATCGATGATCATCACGCGATCAGCAAGTCGAATCTACTTCTAGCCGACCAACTCGTAAGCAAGCCGTCTAC